>JACAAW010000004.1 GCA_013377115.1 Bacteroidota bacterium
CAACCATGGAGCATAAAGGAATGACTTGTATTACTTGCCATGACCCTCATCAAACTGGAGCTACAAATATTTATTTAATTAGAAGTAGCATTGTTACACCAAATAGCGGAACAAAATCTGTTGATTTTGGCGCAAATACAAGTGGTTCTAATTATGCTGACGCCACTGGAACATTTAATGGCGTTTGTGAAGTATGTCACACATTAACAGATCACTACACAAATACAGCAATGGGAACAACGGATGCTCGTCATATAGCCAGCCCTGTTACAAAATGTACAACATGTCACCCACACAATAAGGGCTTTGCAGCACAAACAGATTGTTTTGCTTGTCATAATGCAATTGCAGACAAGCCATTAGTTGGACCTGCTGGTGGAAGACGTCAAATTGTAGATGGAACTGGAAACGGACTTGGCACAGGCGGAGATTTCAAAAGAACTTCTCATCACGTTACTGGGGCTATTCCAAATGTAAACGATTGTATTAAATGTCATTATATGGGAGACCATAAGGACGGAACCGTTAAATTATTAGACCCAGACCAAGGTTTCTTGAATGTTTATTCTTATGATCCTTTAAATAAATCAGGAGTTGAAAGTTTCTGTTTAAACTGTCATGATGCAAATGGCTCAATGGGTGATACTTCACCATTTAGTGATGGTGTTACCGTTCCAGTTGTTAATGCTGCTATGTGGGCGGCTTCAGCGCATAAAACTGCTGGAACAACAAATGCCAATACTTGTTTAGCTTGCCATGATAATGGCCATGGTTCTCAAAAAAGCACATTAATTGGACCATACAACTATGCAGGACCAGGAACTGGAACTGACTTAATGAATGAAGAAGAAGGTTTCTGTCTAGGTTGTCATGGTGGTACTGGGGTTGCTTCTGTAAAAGTTCATTTAGCATTTAGTGCAAATGCAAATACTGCAACAGCATTCAGGAAACATGATCCAACAGCTACCTATCGTAAACATATCAATGGCGAAAATACAGGAACTTCATTTGCAGGAACAAATCGCCATGTTGAATGTGTAGATTGTCACAATCCTCATGGAGCAAAAGTTTATGCAGCAACAACAGCTCCTACTATTTACAATGAGCTAATCGGAGCTTCCGGAGTAACTCCCACTTATGCTGGTGCAGGAGCGCCAACTGGCTTTACTTTTAATACAAATACCACTTATGAATATGAAGTTTGTTTCAAATGCCATTCAAGTTATACTACTCTTCCAACTTATTTACCAGCAGGATGGAGTGGAGCAGCAGATGCAGCGGATGGTTTGAAAAAAGTGACAACTGGAGGAACAAATACTCAAATAGCTGATTCACGTGATATGGCGCAGGAATATAATCCTAATAATGCATCTTTCCACCCAGTAATGGCAGCAGGAAAGAACTTAAACATCAATGCTGCTACCTTCCAAGCAGGCTGGACTTATACTTCTAGAATGTATTGTACAAGTTGTCATGACAATAATCAAAAGGGAACTGCAGGTTATGGTCGTGGACCTCATGGATCTCAAAATCTTCATATCCTTGATGCTGGGACTGGTGCAGTAACAAATTCGGGATTTAAAACGGTTCATGGAGCACCAGTCGCTACGGATTTCTGTACAAAATGCCATATGGCTGCATCGTATATTACAGGAAACACCAGTTCACGATTTGGATATCATCTCTATCATGTAAATGACAAAACTACTGAATCGTGTTATCTATGCCATGACTCTCATGGAAGTGAACAATTTCATTTGATTAATTTTAGTAGAAACCAAGCAGGGGCATGTATTTCAGCGATAACTACCAATACACAATCGGCCTTCACACATGCTGCTGGCACTGCTGCAAATTCATGTGGATTAACTTGCCATGGAACAAGTCATGGAGGTGGTAAATCTTATAATCCAGCTTATAATTAAATTAATAAAAACAGAACACATTAAAAAAAGTAATATGAAAAAATTAATAATATTATTAGTATTCTCAACCCTTCCATTTTTCACATTTTCTCAAGGAAAAAGCGAAGGTCAGATCGTAGATATTGATGGTAATATTTATAATACAGTTAAAATTGGTGACCAAGTTTGGTTAAAAGAAAACCTAAAAGTCACAAAATATAATAATGGAGAACCAATTCAATTGGTGACAGATACATTTGCATGGACCAATTTAAAAACAGCTGCTTATTGTAATTATCGTAATAATGAAAGTATTGCGCAAGAATATGGCCGTTTATATAATTACTGGACTGTTGTAGACGAAAGAAAACTTTGTCCAGTTGGCACTCATGTTCCTAATGATTTGGAATGGGAAACTCTTTCTAATTTTCTGGGAGGTTTGAAAGTTGCGGGTGGAAAAATGAAAGAATCCGGTACAAAACATTGGTGGAGTCCTAATGTAATGACAATCGATACAATGAACGGAAATTTCACTGAAATATCTCCAAACGAAAGTGGTTTTTCAGCATTACCTGCAGGGAGACAATACCATAATTGTTATACAATGCTTGGCGAATATACTGAAATATGGTCAACTACTCAGTGTGAATACGATGATAATTTAGTTTGGTGCAGATATATGACATTTAGTTTGCCCCATTTAAATCGCTTTACATATAAAAAACGATACGGGCTTTCTGTACGATGCATAAAAGATTAATTCAAAAAATGAACTAAAAAGAGCTATCCCAATAATAGCTCTTTTTTTTTGCAAAAAAATTTGTATTTAATAAATATTAATTAATATATTTATGGATTAAAGAAAGAATTCCTACTAACCATTGTTAATTTTTTAACGGCATTGATTATCTAAGGAATACTTAATTTGATTAACCCCCAAACGAATACAAAATGCGAAAAAACGCTACTAATGTTATTACATTATTGACATTTATCAGTACATTTTTTATAGCTTGTTTAATTTACGCAGAAAAAAATGGATTTAATTTTTGGAAAAAATCAGTAAAAAACCAAACAGAGTTAAACGCGCTACCGCATGGCACTTGCAATTCCTGCCATATTAATCACACTGCTCCAGGAGGAGAACTAACCTCTGTTAATGGAAATGCTAATCTCTGTATTAGTTGTCATAACGCAGCCGGATCTGCAAGTACTTTACCTTTTGCAAATGTTGATAAAGCAATTCCTGGAATTAGCGGCAATTCTCATAGTTGGGATAAAATTGGAGTAAACGCAATTTTCGAAACAAATACCCCATCTAATTCTGATATGTCTTCAAGAATGCCTGGCGGAAACATTATTTGTTCAACCTGCCATAACCAGCATTTACAAGACTTCCCTCCTTTCCTTCGTGCTTCAAATTCAGGAGATGCGTTATGCAAAGAATGTCACTCCGCCAGAGATGTTGGAAATTATTTAACCAACACAACATCAAATAAAGGAAGTCATCCAGTTGGCATCACCTATAACAATACTGATTCTAGATTTTTAATTTCACCTTTATCGCCAATGACATTGGTTAACTCAAAAATCGAATGTTCAAGTTGCCATAGTGTTCATTATGCAGCAACTAATGACGGAAATTTATTAAGAGCAACCAACAACGATGCCTTATGTGCTAATTGTCATACTTATGGAATGCATCATGGAATGTCGTGTTCTGCTTGTCATCAGACACACAATCCAAATAAAACAAATATTTTCATGGTTAAAGATAGTATACAGACACCATCAAGTGGAAAAGTTGCTGTTATTTTATCTTCTGAAACCGGTTCAAATTCTTATGCTGATGGAGATGCAAACTACAATGGAATATGCGAAGCTTGTCATACAACCACCGCTTATCATAGAAATGGAAGTTCTGGGAATCACTCACACAATACTGGAGCGAATTGCATTGGTTGTCATCCGCATAAAGATGCTTTTAGCGCTGGTGATTGTATTACTTGCCACGCATTAGCTCAAGATAATGGAGATGGGATTCCAGTTGGAGGAAGAAGAGCAATAATTGGAGAATTTCCTGCCAGTAATGCCCACGCTCATTATGGTGCAGCGATAAACGCGCAATCTTGCCAAGTTTGTCATGATATGTCTACCCACAAAAGTGGAATTGTCAAACTAATTGATGCAGATAATAGTTCAATCTATCAGTTTGTAAAACCTGAAAATTTAACTACTGATCCTGATGTTTCAAATTTCTGTATGAGTTGTCATGATGCAAATGGAGCAACGAGGTTAGCGACACCTTTAGATCCATTTGGTAATGGAAATATTGCTCCAGATGTGAAATTAAAATTTCAAGGAACTTTACAATGGAATGAATGGTACGGCGATTTCTGTTTTGGAGATGAAGGCACATTAAGAGCGGTAAATAGTCATCATGACATAAGCAATGCAGATCAAACATTTAGTGGTGCAAAAATTGAATGTTTAAATTGTCATGGTGCTCATATTTCATCAGCAACATCAAAAATTGCAAATCCAAATAGCACCAATTCTGTTTGGGCTGGCACTTATAATGATTTCTGCTTAACATGTCACAGTGGAGGAACGGGACCAACCACCCCTGGATTTCCTACTGGTGTAACAGGTCCAACGATTGCATTAAGAGGTTTAGAATCTTGTGGATATACTGCAGCACCTTGGTATGTTGACTATATTTGGTCAAATAGTGCACATGGGTTAAATTCAAAACGACCTTGGACTGGATATTCTGGTGCGCCATCTTATAATATGTCATGCAAAGATTGCCACGACCCTCATGGTTCTTACACTCCAACAAATACTGCTGGAAACCCATATATGATAAAAGATTATGTTGATGGCAGTTTGTTCGTGGATGACGGCGATCGTAATACTGGGCCATGGACAGGTCCGCCATGGACCACCTTTGGATTAAGCAGAGCTGTAAAAATCACTATTTCAGGAACAGATGTTAATTGGGGATCTCCGACAGGATTATGCAGTGTTTGTCATCCAAATTGGGAAAATGCATATGACTGGCACTCCTATTGTGGTGCATGTCAAACTTGCCATGGACATGGCCAAGCTTTTGGTGAAAATGACTGGGGTGGTGGTGGAAATTCCATACCTTGCGGTGGAAAAAGCACCCAATTAAAAATAATTGAATTAAGTAAGGAAAAAAGCAAAGTCAAATTACATTCAAAATCTCTAGAAAAGAAATAATTTTTATTTTTCCTAGCAATCTAATAGCACAATTTGGAAATTTTATTCTAAAATATAATAATTTTGGTGAAAAATTATTGTATTTTAGAATATTGTTATTATTTTTACAGGCTAAATTGAGCAAATATTTTAATTCAACATTAGAATTTGTTAAATAATTAACACCCTATTGGGATACTATATAATGAAATCGCTTTTCTCACGTAATATATATGCAATAAATTTGATAGTAATTGCTATTATGCAATTACAAAATATTGCTTATGCTCAAAATGATTTAGGCAAAGACAATTTTCAAAATGGTGATATTAATTATGTCAAATATATTAACCAATTCCCATCTATAGATAAAGGAAAATCTTCAAATTTTTTCGAAAAAGTTACTGATTTTATAATTGGAGAAAAAGAAACTCCATTATTAATCAAGCCTATGTCAGTAATTGCAATAAACCCTGATTCTTTTCAAATATTAGATCAAGGAAATGGATTGGTATTTCAAATACAAAATCAAGAAAGTGAAATTCCAAAGTTTTTTAAAAAACGAAAAGACAAATTAACTTCATTGGTTGGTATTTGCGAGAACTCAACAAAAGATGTGTTAATAACCGATTCTAAACTCAATAAAATTTTCAAAATTAGTGCTGATAAAAAATCGATTACTATTCTTAATGATTCATTAAAACTAAATCAACCTACAGGAATTTCTTTTTCAAATACAACAAAGGAAATTTGGGTAGTTGAAACTGGGGCACACCAGATTTCAATTTTAGATGAAAATGGTAACTTGAAGAAAACTATTGGTAAACGAGGAACCCAAAATAGTGAATTTAATTTTCCAACTTATTTAAGTTTTGACAAAAAAGGAAATGCCTATGTTGTTGATGCCATGAATTTTAGAATTCAAATTTTTGACAAATCGGGTAATTTTGTTTCCACATTTGGAGAAATCGGTGATGCTACTGGCTATTTTTCAAGACCAAAAGGAATTGCAATCGATTCGACTGGAAACATCTACATTGTTGATGCTCTGTTTAATACAGTGCAAATTTTTGACAATACTGGAGCCTTTTTATATCAATTTGGCAAACAAGGTCAGAATAAAGAAGAATTTTGGATGCCAACAGGCATTTTTATTGATAAAAAAGATTATATATATGTGGCAGATAGTTATAATGCCAGAGTTCAAATATTTCAACATGTTTATGAAAAAGGAAATGAAAAAAGCATTAAAAATTAGTATTGGTATTTTATTGGTAAGTGTATCATTTTTCAGTAATTCACAATCAATAGTTACAACAAAGCACAATTTATCAGTTTCAGGGACTGGTAGCGTTAAAGCTGTAACAGAATCTGAAATTTGCAAGTTTTGTCATACACCTCATATGGGTAGTCCGGCAGCACCATTATGGAATAGAACAATATCTGGAGCATCTTATACTTTATACAACAGTTCCACGATGAATGCTATTCCTGGTCAGCCTGACGGATCTTCAATATTATGTTTGTCATGCCATGATGGAACTATTGCTTTGGGAAGCATTATGAGTTCAGTTACTCCGATTGCAATGACTGGTACAATGCAAAGAGGAAATCTGACAACAGATTTATCAAATGACCATCCGATTTCCTTTGTTTATAATGCATCTTTGGCTAGTACTGACGGACAATTAAAAACTCCTCCATTATCAACAATTCCACTTGACAATAATTCAAGAGTTCAGTGCACATCTTGCCACGATTCACACAAAAATTTATACACAAAGTTTTTAAGAGCTAGTAATGAATCTTCAGCTTTTTGTTTTTTATGTCATGATAGAACATATTGGGCTTCATCGACTCACAGCTCCTCAACAAGTACATGGAACGGAACTGGAACAAATCCTTGGGGACACATGGAATTTCCATATTCAAACGTTTCAAAAAATGCTTGTGAAAATTGCCATGCACCTCACAATGCACAAGGAAAAAATCGATTGTTAAAATCCATTACAGAAGAAGGCAATTGTTTGGATTGTCACAATGGCAATGTAGCAGCTTCAACCAAAAACTTGGTGAATCAATTTGCAAAAACCTACAAGCATAATGTTGCAGGTTATATTAATATTCACGATCCAAATGAATCAAATTCAGTAACAACCCAACATGTTGAATGTGTTGATTGCCACAACGCACATGCCTCAAATGCCACTACGGCGTCAGCTCCAAATATTAATGGATCAATGATTGGTGTTAAAGGAATTAATCAATCAGGAGTTGCCATTACATCAGCAAACTATGAATATGAAATTTGTTATAAATGCCATGCAGGAAACACCTGGTCTCCAGCATCAGCGACTTCAAGAGTTATTTCTCAAAACAATGTACGTCTTGAATTCGCAACAACGAATCCTTCTGGACACCCAGTTGCAGGTGCAAGAAACATCAGTGAAATAACGACCAATTTAATATCTCCAAATACTGCATCTACTGTGATTTACTGTACAGCATGTCATGCAAGCGATGGAGCTAGCTCTCCAGCAGGCCCTCATGGATCAATCTACCCTCAAATATTAAAATTACAATACTTGAAAAATGATGGTGCATCCTCAGCAAATGGGACAACAGAGTCGGCATCAGCGTATGCCCTTTGTTACAGCTGTCATAATAGAGCCAATATTATTAATAATGTTAGCACCTTCCCTGAACATAAATTACATATTGTAGATCAAAGAACTCCCTGCAATACTTGTCATGATCCTCATGGGATTAGCAGTACTCAGGGAACCTCTGCTAACAATTCAAACCTTATCAACTTCAGATCAGGTGTTGTAACGCCTGCAGGAACCTTATTAAGGTTTGTGGATACTGGAGTTAGACATGGTTATTGTCAATTGGTTTGTCATGGTCAAACTCATGCTGCAAGTATGTTCTATTAATAAAAATTTCATCAAGTAATTAGCGCAAAATCAATTATGATAGCTAGTAAAAATCTATGCAAATTTTTGTTTTTTGCCAAAAAATACTAAAAAAATAATAAAGCTATAAAAAAACATATTTTCAAAATATCAGATTATAAATTTAAAAATCTAATATTCAACAATTTACACATTCTATTTATACATATTATAAATACGCATATTTGTTTGTTTTTTTAGAAAAGTGTTTTATTTTTGGACTTTAATTATATAGGATAAATTGCAAATAAGAAATACTATCAATAAATGTTAAAATTTTAACAATCTAAATAAAAACAATTAATTAAATAATTATTATCAACCAAAAAAAAGAAACAAAATGAAACTAAAAAATTTATTTTTTGCAGTAACGCTTGTATTAGCTTTTACTCAAATGAGCTTTGCTCAAACTATTGTGGGTTCTGCTCATGATTTTTCTTCTCAAGCTTGGAATACTACTGGAGAAATTTGTATCGTATGTCATACTCCTCATGGTGCCATCACAACTGTTAGTAATGCTCCTTTATGGAATCACCAAGTAACTGCAACAGCTGCATTTACTCTTTATTCAGGATCAACCTTTAATGGTGCATCCACAATTACTCAACCAGATGCTAGCTCAAAATTATGTTTAAGCTGTCATGATGGTACTGTTGCTCTTCAAAACTTCAGCGGTACAACAGGTGCTGGTACTACAATTAGTTCTTTCTATAATGTTGGAACTAACTTAGCAAACGATCACCCAATTTCTTTTGATTACAATGCAGCTTTAGTAGCAGCTGACGGTGGTGGATTAAAAGATCCAACAACTGCTTTAGGTATTGGAACTCAAACTATTCAAAACTCTATGTTATTTTCTAACAAAATGCAATGTGCTTCTTGTCACGATGTTCACAACAGTGCAGGTATTGCTTTCTTATTATTAAAATCTAATGCTGCAAGTGCACTTTGTTTAACTTGCCATAATAAATAATCAAATATTTTTTTATATTTGTATGCTAAAAAAAGGGCGAGAATTTTTCGCCCTTTTTAAATAAATTTTGAAAAAATAAAATGATGAATAAACTATATTATAATTTTCTTTTTATCGGAATTGCTTTAATTCTAACTTTCTCATCTTGTAATAAAAACGGTGTTCCGAAAAAAACAACAGATATTGTTATTTATCCTACCCCACCTGATACAGCTAGAATCCAATACCTAACTAGTATCAGTGATTCAAAAAATATTACTGGAAGACGAAATGCTTTTCTTAGATTTGTTTTAGGCGATTTTCAACCATATCCGTTGGTAAAACCATACGGAATTGCTGTTAAGAAAGGTAAAATATACATTTGTGATACTGGGTCCAATGGAATTACCATTATTGATTTAGCTAAAAAATCTTTAATCCCATTTTTCCCAAAAGGGAAAGGTCAATTAAAAGCCCCAATAAATTGTTTCGTTGATGACAACGAGTATTTGTACGTTGCTGATGGCGAAAGACGTCAGGTTGTTGTTTTTGACAAAAAAGGTGAATATGTAAACGCATTTGGAGAAACAGAAAATTTTAAACCTACAGATGTTTTTGTAGTTAATGATAAAGTTTATGTTGTTAATTCCAAAAATAACAGAATAAATATTTATAAAAAAGGAACTTTTGAATTACTATCTTTTTTCCCTGAGTCTGGACAAGGTAGTGAGGATTTTTTATATACTCCAGTTAATATTTATGTGAGCCCTGATAAAGTTTACGTAAGTGACATGGGAGACTTTAAAATAAAGAAATATACTCTTGAAGGAAAATATATTAACTCTGTTGGGAGTTATGGAAAAAATTTAGGCCAATTTGTTCGTCCAAAAGGAATTGCAGTTGATAAAGAAGAAAATCTTTTTGTTGTTGATGCAGGTTTTGAAAATACACAAATATTTGATAAACAAGATCGTTTATTAATGTATTTTGGAGGTCCTTACAAAGCTCCTGGAGATATGTGGCTGCCAGCCAAAATTACACTTGACTATGAGAATCTTCAATATTTTCAAAAATATGTAGATCCAAGTTTTGAGCTAAAATATTTAATTTTCGTAACAAATCAATATGGTCCGGATAAAATTAGTGTATACGGAGCTGTTGGTCCAAAAAAATAATTCATTTTAAATGTTCAATAAAGTAAGATATCTCGTCTCCCTAATAACGATAGTAATGATTACTCTTATTATTGGGTGTTCTCCAAAAAGTAATTATAAATTACTTTCAACAATGTTTGATGGGGTTCCGGATCCAAATAAAGTTGAATCTACCACCGGAGTAAAATCATCGGATAGTTTAAACGGCCAAAGTTTATCAAAAAAGAACACTTCTGTGTCAAAAGTTATTCATCCACCTTATAAAGATAAAGGCTGTTCTAACTGTCATGAAAAAATAGATAATGTACCTTCCAGTAAATTAATAAAACCACAATTAGAATTATGTTATTCTTGTCACGAAGATTTTTCTAAAAAGTTCACTTGGGTTCATGGGCCTGTTGCGGCTGGAAGTTGTACAAAATGTCATAGCCCACATGCTTCTGATTTCAAAAAATTACTATTAAAAGAAGGTCAGGCTTTATGCTTTACTTGTCATGATTCTAAAGATGTAATTAAAAATGAAGTTCACAAAGAAATTGGACAAACAAATTGTACAGAATGTCATAATCCTCATGGCGGAAGTGATAAAACTATTTTAAGATAACATTATGAAGTATTATTTAAAAATATTTGTCGTAATTTATTTCATTCTTTTTGCCTCAATAGAATGTTTTTCGCAATATTCGACAGAAACTGTTCCATTCTTCAAACTTACATCATTAAATGGTGAAATAAAGTTGAAAGGTCTTTATCGAGATCAAACTACTTATACCTATGGTTTAAAAAACACCCAAAAAAGCTCATTTTTATACGGAGGAATTATGGTGAAAACACAAAGTTATTTGTGGACACCGAATTTCTTAGCTCTTGAAATCGACGGTGAATTCAATCCAGAAAAAAGGGAGGAAAAATATCTGATTATTCCAAATCAAGCTGAAGTAAATACCATGAGAAATATCCATATCAAAGGGACTTTCTTTCAGCAAAAGAAACTCAATTTAGGCTCTTATTTCAATTATGATGAAAACTATAGCAGTAGAGAAAATTTGTCTAACTTGAGAACAAAAGGAAAAAGTTATGGAGCATTTTTAAATTATAGCAACAAATTTTTACCTTTTACGCTTAACTATAATCAAAGTAATTTTATTCAGAAAGAAATTCAAACTGATAGAAATTTTATTTCAAATTCAACAGAAGTTGTTGGAAAATTCACCAAGTCCTTTTCAGGTAAAGATCGCCATGAACTTACAATTTCTCATAATGAATTTGATAGAAAAGACGCGGATTTCCTAAATATTAATAACAAAACAAATAGCGCTTATTTATCTGATAATGTTTTCTTCGATAAGAAACAAAATTATTATTTTAATTCATTTATTTCTGCAATAGATCAAACTGGTTTTGATACTTACAGAAGGTACCAAGCAAATGAAAATTTCAATTTTAAACTTCCAAGAAAATTTAGTGTAATTGCTAATTACAGCTTTAACAGAAATGAAAGATTATTGCAAACTTTAAATCAACATAATGCAAATCTAACATTTGGAAAGAAATTTTACGAAAGTTTATATACTGGTGTTTTTTATGAATATAACAATGCTTCTCATACTTCCTATAAAGAGGAAATTCATAAAGCCGGCATCGATTTAAATTACACTAAAAAACTTCCTACTAAAGGTTTATTAACTTTATCATATAGATATTACAGACAATTCCAAAACCACACAAGCGGAGATATTTTCTTAAATGTTATTAGAGAAGAATATACTTTAGCAGACGGACAATTTGTTTTATTAACAAAACCTTATGTTACACCAGGAACTGTTGTAGTTACTGATATTACAGGAACGATTATCTATCAGGAAAATTTAGATTATATTTTAATTAATCAAACAAATAATTTCACTGAAATTAAACGTATTCCTGGTGGTCTAATCCCAAACAATTCTATTGTTTACGTTGATTATATTGCAAAACAACCAGGAGCATATAACTTTGATGCTAGTAATCAAAACTTTGGTGCAAGCTTGATGCTATTTAATAGACTCGTTGAAGTTTATTATAGATATTCAAGTCAGGATTACTTAACGATAAACCAAACCGAATATCTAACCTTAAATTATTTTCATCAAAATGTAGTTGGATTAAGAGCAGAGTACAAATTCGCGAGCGCAGGTGCCGAATATGATTATTACAATAGCAGTATTATCCCTTATAAATCAATGAGATATTTTGCAGGACTTCAAGGCAATATTAAACAAAAATTTGCTTATTCATTAATCGGAAATTTACGTAACTACGAAATGATTAACGAGAATTTAACCCAAAGATATTCTGATGTTACAGGTTCAATAGCTTATTATATTAAAACAAAAAATAAAATCAAATTGGATGTAGGTTATATGAATCAAGTTGGGCAGGGAATAAATTTAGATTTGATAACTGCAAAAACGGAATTTACTACTTTCTACAGAAAACTATATTTTACTCTTGGGCTTGAATTTTATAAACGAACTTATCAAGGCGAAGATTTAGATTTCAAAGGTGGATACGTTCAAATTTCAAGAAAATTTTAATTTATTATTAACTCATGATAGGATTTCAATTTAAGCTATTAATTTGGATTTTAGGATTCAACTATTCTGTTGCAAACCAAGGTGATTTCAAAGTAGGAAAATGCTTGGATTGCCACGATGACAAGTTAAAACAAGCTGTTGTTCACCCTGTGGCTGAAGGTTGCGACAATTGCCATGTTGCAACAGGAAAAGAACATCCTGGAAGTGACAAAGGTTTTACTTTATCCCAAAAATTACCTGATTTATGCATTACTTGTCATCCTGATGCTATGGATGCCACAAAATCTCCTTTTTCGCATAAAGCACTTACTGAAAAAAAATCATGCGTTAATTGCCATTCACCTCATTCAACAACCGAAAAAAAATTACTTCTAAAAGACGAAAAAACACTTTGTTTAAGTTGTCATAATAAATCAATTACCAGCGGCACGAAAAAGTATTCTAACATTAAACTTATTGTAGAAAAAAGCAAATATGTTCATGCTGCAATTGAAAGTGGTTGTATTAGCTGTCATACTCCTCATGGATCAAAAACCGCTCAATTATTAAAAAATAATTTCCCTGAAGGAAATTATGCCGATTCAAAAAAGGATAGCTATTCGATTTGTTTTAGCTGTCATGAACCAGGTTTATTAGAACTGGAAAAATCAACAGTTGCTACTAGCTTCAGAAATGGTGATAAAAACCTACACTTTATCCATTTAAAAGGACCTAAAGGCAGAAGTTGTAATTTATGCCACAATATGCATGGATCAAACAATGAGCATTTAATTGACGATTTTGTGAATTTTGGAAATTACAAATTGCCAATTAATTACAAACCTGAAAGTACAGGCGGTTCTTGTGCTCCAGGATGTCATTCTGAGAAGAAATACGTTCGATAAATTTCCTATACCGATAAACAAAAAGAGTTTGCAAAACATGCAAACTCTTTTTTTATTACCCCTTTTCTTTAAAGTTTTTCCAGTATTCATTTCCATAACTGCAAAAGACTTCCTCACCTGCCAATATCTTTCTTTTTGCCACAATACAAACTTTTCCGTTTTCATTTAATGTAATCTTCGAATTGGCTTTAAATTTTGATTTCACAATACCTAGAGCATCATTTGCAAATTTTGCAAAGCATTTTACGTTCATGGAATCCATAATTGTACCGTCAGGCAAATTAATAAAATATCCATCTTCTCCTCTACTTGCTCTGGCATATGATTCCAAATCATTTAATATCTCGCCTTTAAACAAAGTAATTATTTCATCCTTATATATCGGAATCATTGTAAATAAACCTTTGCCAGAACCATCAATTTGCGATTCGTTCACAAATAGATAATCGCTTTCTTTTGCTTCAATTTTATAAGTAATTGAATTCGAAAACTTTTTTAAAGAAGGCGTATTTTTCATGTTTTACTATTTTATAATAAAAAAAAGGTGAAGGAAAACTCCTTCACCTTTTTATAGAGGTGTAATTGAATTTATTTTACAATTTTTCCTTCTTCAACAATTACTTTATAGAAATAACCGTATCCAAAATCTTTATCTAAAGCAACTTTTCCTTCAACTGTGATTACATCACCAACTTTTACTTCTAAATCAGTAGTAATAGTTAAATCAAAATCTTGACCATCTTTGGTTCCATCTTGTAAATGTATCCAATTTTTACTCATAATTGCCTGACTAAATTTTACAACTTCACCTTTAACTTTTACAGTTTTTCCGTTGTAATTTTTCTTGTTTTTGAACAATTCAGCAACAGTAATTCCACCAGCAGCAGCTTCAACTTTAACTTCTTTTTGCTCCAATTTAGGTTTTGTTGGCTGCATTGAATTATTCATTTCATTTTGTTTTTCCTTTTTTTGGCCAGGAACAATTGGTTCATTGCTAACACTTTCCAAAAAGATAACTTTTGCAAAAGTTCTATTTAATTCTTTACTTTTGAAATCAACCATGTCCATTCCATTTTCGTAATAATAAGTAGAACCCACTTTTGCATCCATCGAAGGAACAGCTAACCAATTCTCGATATCATCTTCTTTTACACGAAGATAAGTATACTCAGTAGTTTGAAGAACTTCTTGACAAACAACTTTATGAACTCCAGCAGCAACATCTTTTGAACTTTTATTTGACTGACAAGCTGTCATAAACATAACAACAGCAATTAGGCTAAAAATAATTCTCATAATTTTATTTTTTATTAGTTTTTTAATTAAGTCTTCAAAATTACATATAAATATTAAAAAATAATATAAATTTCATTTGTTTTTTTTCATTATTGTTAAATAGATAACGGCCCATCGAATATTGAATTACTTTTCTAATTTTTCTCCAAATATTTTATGATTAGAAATCCAAATCTAAATCACTGCATTTCAGCGCCTTGCTCTTGCAATTCTATTTAACACTTCATTTCTACAATTTTTTTTCTTGAAATTAATCACTTTTTTAAGTCCTATTAATACTATTGGATTTTCATTTTAAATTTAAATATCCAGTTTTTAGCCATATTTAGAGAACTTCATATGAATATTCCATAAAAGTCAAGAAATATCAAAGAAAATTGAAAATAAAGTCTTAATTTTGCACTCTAAAATTTAGAATATTCTTATATTTTATTGACCCTTTAATTAATTAAAAAATTCTTTAATCAAATAAATAAAATGCACTTATGAAAAAAATTTGGAATTTACTCACCTCATCAGCGCTTACTCTAATATTATTATTACTTTTTGCAATAGCAATTGGCGTTGCCACTTTTATTGAAGATAAATTTGACACAATTACTGCCCAAACTTTAATTTACAAATCAAAATGGATGGAAATCTTATTGATTTTATTGGCTGTTAATTTTATTGGCCATATTAACAGATACAAATTACTTAGTTATAAGAAATTAACTGGATTTATTTTTCATTTCGCTTTTGTATTGCTTATTGTAGGCGCAGGAGTTACCAGATATAATGGATTTGAAGGTACCATGCACATCAGAGAAGGACAAACTTCAAGTGTTATTTACACTTCTAATGGATTTTTGCAAATAACCGCAAATGAAAATGGTAAAGAATACAAGAAAGATTATGAATTAGATTTAAGCCCATTCCTAAACAATTCCTTTAGTACAGAATTGAAAATTGAAAATAAAGGGTCTATTGATTTTGTTTATAAAAATTATATAAAGAATGCAGTTGAAGTTATTGAGGAAAACGCAGCCGGTGGCTCAAATATTATTGAACTATCCTTTGCTGTTGAAAACAATTTGCAAAAAATTTATTTAAAAAATGGCGAAGTAAAGGAAATTGGAAATGTTGCAGTTGCATACAATAACAATACTAGAAAAGATGCCATTAATATCACTGATGATAAAAATGGCCTAAAATATTCTGCTCCTTTTGGCACTATAATTTCAAGCATGACCGAAGCCAAAACAGATACTGTTGCCAAAGATTCAACTGCCGCTTTTGTGGAGAATTATTTATATAAATCAGAGACCTTTATTTTCTCGTTTTCAAAATTTTATAGAAATGCAATCACAAAATTAAAACCTGCTGAGGAAGGTCAAGAAGGAATTGATGCTCTTTTATTAGATGTAAGCTATAACGGCGTTTCAAAAGAAATCACCGTTTTTGGTGGAGCAGCTTACTTACCTAATTTTAAAGAAGAAACAGTAAACGGAATGAAGTTTAAAATAGCTTTTGGAAATAAAGAAATTCCATTGCCTTTTTCAATTCAATTAAACAAATTTGTACTAGAAAGATATCCTGGATCAATGAGTCCTTCTTCATTCGCAAGCGAAGTTACTTTAGTTGATTCTGAGAAAAATATTAATGAGCCAAGAAGAATTTTTATGAATAATGTTTTAGATCATCGTGGTTTTAGATTTTTTCAATCTTCTTATGATACTGACCAAAAAGGAACCATCCTTTCTGTAAATCATGATTTTTGGGGTACCTGGATTTCGTATTTCGGTTATTTCCTTTTAACAATAGGATTTATCGTTACTTTATTTAATAAAAATTCCAGATTTGCCGCCTTGAGCGAAAATATTAAGAAGATTCGTGAAAAAAGAAAAGCCAGTGCTTTGACAGTTCTTTTTATTCTAGGATTTTCAGCATTTGGATTTTCACAAAACCCAAATACTGGAGGAAGAGCGGTTTCAAAGGAACAAGCTGATAAATTTGGTCATTTAATTGTTCAGACTTTTGACGGCCGATTTGAACCAATGCATACCATGGCTTATGATGTAATGCATAAAATTTCCAGAATGGATAATTTTACAGTTCAGGGAAAAGGAGAATTAGATGCTGTTCAAGTATTTATGGATATGATCCTTGATCAGGAATTTTGGAAATCACAAAAAATGATTTATGTGAGAGAAAAATCTGTTCAGGACATTATTGGTGCAACTGATAAATATGCAGCTTTTAATGATTTTCTAGTGGATGGCAACAAATACAAACTTGCGGAATACGCAGAAGTTGCTTTCAGAAAAAAACAATCAGAGCAAAATACTTTTGATAAAGAAATTATTCGTGTTGATGAACGCGTAAATATTTGCATGATGGCATTTCAAGGAAGTATGTTGAAAATATTCCCAGCTCAAAATTCCGAAACAAATCAGTGGGTATCTTGGGGAGATTCTTTGGCAAACAGGCCTATTACTGGCGTTTTATCCGTAATAAATGAAGATCTTCAACTTAAACAATTCAATTTTTCAAATATTTTACAATTGTACTTCCAGAGAATTGCAGAAGGAAATGCTGATGGCAATTATACTGAAGCCGAAAAAGTTCTAAAATCAATTGAAACTATTCAAAAAAGTAGTCCTGTTGCTAATGCTCTACCAACAAAATCGAGAATTGACTTTGAAATTTATTATAACAAAGCCAAGATTTTCGAAAACCTAAGAAATGTTTATGGAATCTTAAGTTTAATTCTGTTAATCCTTGCTTTTGTTGAAAATTTCAAAGCAAAGAAAAGCAAAATCCTTAGCATTGTTCTTAAAGTATTTATCGGAATTTTAGGTCTTGCTTTCATTTACCATACCTATGGAATGGGCTTAAGATGGTATCTATCTGGTCATGCACCCTGGAGCAACGGTTATGAAGCCTTATTACTCGTTGCTTGGGGAGGTTTACTTGCAGGATTCTATTTTGTAAAATATTCAAAAATAACCCTGGCTGCCACAGCAGTGTTGGCTTTCTCAATTTTAATGACTGCTGGTCATAGTAGTTACGACCCACAACTCACAAATTTACAACCAGTTTTAAAATCATATTGGTTAATCATTCACGTTGCTGCAATAACAATTAGTTATGGATTTTTAGGATTGGGTTTCATTTTAGGATTAATAAATATGTTTTTATATATTCTTAAAACCAAAAAATCAACCGAGCGTATTGATTTACTTATCGGCGAACTCACTTACATCAATGAAATGAATTTATCTATAGGAGTTGCTTTAGCCACTTTAGGAACTTTTCTTGGTGGTGTTTGGGCCAACGAATCATGGGGAAGATATTGGGGATGGGATGCAAAAGAAACCTGGGCCTTGGTGATAGTTATCGTTTACGCAATTGTACTTCATTTTAGATTAGTACCGAAACTAAAAAGCACTTTTGTTTTCAATGCTGCTTCTATTGCCAGTTTCGGAACTGTAATAATGACCTTCGTTGGAGTTAATTATTATTTATCGAAAGGAATGCATAGTTATGCCGCTGGCGATACACCAGTTTTCCCAATTTGGGCATGGATTACGATATTTTCAGTAATACTTTTGATGGTAGTTGCCGGAATTAGAGAAAAGATGTCTCAGAAGAATAAATAGAGTAATTTTTTAACCTTTATAAATAAAAAAACATGCTACTAAACACTTTTGTTGTAAGATTCCATGTAATTTTCAGTTCTTCATTTCTATTAATTGCCTTAGGAATAACCATTTGGTCATTATACGGATGGTTGAAGAAAAAAGAATATACAAGAGGAAGTCATATTTTTGGACTCATTTTTCTTGGATTTCTATATGCAGATTTATTAATGGGAGTTGTCCTATATTTCTTTCTCAGAAAACCTGATGAAATATTAACAGCTGCACAAGCCATTAAATACTCATCATTAAGATTTTGGGCAGTTCAACATTTTTCGTTCATGGTTTTTGTTGTAGTTTTAAGCCAGATTGGTAAAATTTTTATTTCAAGAACTTCCGAATCTGACAGAAAATTTAAATACGCTTTCTTTTATTATGGAGCCGCAACATTAATTACCATAATATCTGTGGCAATTTTTCTTTTGAGAAAACAATAAAAGGAAAATCTTGATGAATGAAAAAACAGCGGTCTTATTAATCAATGTTGGCACACCAAAATCTGCTTCTGTTAAAGATGTTAAGAAATATTTAAAACAATTTCTTGGGGATGGCAGCGTCATTGAAATGCCTGCAATTTTAAGGTATATTTTAGTGAATTTCATTATTGTTCCTTTTCGGGCAAAAAAATCGGCTGCAAAATATCAGGAAATTTGGACAAAAGACGGCTCTCCTCTCCTTTTGAATAGTATTGAATTTCAAAAGAAACTTCAGAAGTATTTTGGGGATCAGTTAACAATATTTCTTGCCATGAGATATGGAAATCCAAGTATTGAAAGAGAACTTGAAAAAATAAAAACAGGAAATTTCAAACAAATCTTTATTGTTCCTTTGTATCCTCAATATTCAACCTCAACCACTGAATCGTCCATTATTGAAACGAAATCAAAAATTTCGCTGTGGGATAACAAACCCAACATTTTGGAATTAAAATATTTTTGGAACGAACCACTTTATATTCAATCATTTGCGAGTCAGATAAAAAAATATGACTTCAATAATTTCGATCATATCTTATTCAGTTTTCATGGTTTGCCCTTAAAACAAGTCCAGAATGCCCATCCTGAAAAAAATTGTACTGAATTAGATTGTGAAAATATCATGAATGAAGAAAATTCACTTTGCTATCAATCAGCTTGTTATCGAACAGTCGAATTGTTAGTCAAAGAATTGGAAATCGAAAAAGAATTTTTTTCAACTACCTTTCAATCTCGACTTACAAAAAACTGGCTTTCGCCATTTACTGACGAGAAACTAAAAGAGCTTGTCTCAATTGGTAAAAAAAGAGTTTTGATTATCTGTCCATCTTTTGTTTCGGATTGCTTAGAAACCCTTCACGAAATTGAAATAGAATACCAACATTTTTTCAAAGAAATTGGAGGCGAATCACTCACCATGGTTGAAG
The DNA here is from genome assembly GCA_013377115.1 of Bacteroidota bacterium. Classification (GTDB taxonomy): domain Bacteria; phylum Bacteroidota; class Bacteroidia; order Bacteroidales; family CG2-30-32-10; genus Cfx2-01. The sequence continues at coordinate 20,028 of JACAAW010000004.1, forward strand.
CATTGAACAGCAATGATATTTGGGTGGAAAATTTTGGAAAAATAATTTCCGGAAAAATAAATGAACATTTGAACTAAGAAAATGATAGAAATAGGAAAATACAATACGCTCAAAATCATCGAAGAAACTCCAATGGGTCTAAGGCTTTCTGATAATGACGGAAACGAAGCATTATTGCCAAGAATTCATGTTACAGCGGAAGATTTTGAAAAAGATGAAATTGAGGTTTTTATTTATTCTCATAATGAAGATATTATTGCCACCAGATATGAACCAAAAATCACATTGAACCAATTTGGTTATTTGCAAGTAAAAACTGTGAATCAATTTGGTGCCTTTGTTGAATGGGGCGTTGAAAAGAAGTTATTAGTTCCATTCCGAGAACAAACAAAGGAAATGGTTGAGGATGAATTTTATATGGTGGTGATGTATTTAGACGATGACACCAATAGATTGGTTGGTTCTGCCAAAATTTATGAATTTCTTGACAATGATGATTTAACTGTTGCCATTGGAGATGAAGTAGATTTAGTGGTTATCGGGAAATCAGATTTAGGAATGAACGTAATCATCAATCATCTGCACCGTGGATTAATTTTCAATAGTGAACTATTCGAAAATCTAAGTCCTGGCGACAAAACAAAAGGTTATATAAAAAAAATAAGTGAAGACAATAAAATTGATGTTGTTTTACGAAAAGAAGGTTACGAAGGAATAGAACCTATTTCCGAAAAAATATTAACACAATTAAAAGCCCACAATGGCTTTTTAAGTCTCACCGATAAAAGTGAACCTGAAGAAATCTCAGCTCAGTTAGGAATGAGCAAAAAGACCTTTAAGAAAGCAATAGGCTTGCTATATAAGCAAAAAATTATCACTCTGGAATTAAACGGAATTCGGTTGATTGAAAGATAAATCAAAACAGATTCTCTTAGACTACATATTTCAATTTCAATTATTTAGCCAAAAAGTTTTGATTTGGGCTAAATGTTTCTATATTTGTAATACCAAGCTTTTAATAATAGAATACTTTTTAATTCTTAAAACCAGCCTATGTTAAAAAAAATACTCTTTTCTTTTGGGTTCATGGCAATAATCAATTGTACTATTGGCCAAATAACTTCGTGTGGATTCGACGAAATAAGATTAAGTAATCCGGAAAATCTTCAAAAAGAAATAAAATTAAATAAGGTTCTATATCAAAAAGCTTTGGAATCTGCCACTTTAACTAAAGATGCTAAAATTATTCTCAATATTCCCGTTGTTGTGCACCTCATTCACCAAAATGGACCTGAAAATCTTGCTGATGCCTCAATAGTTTCTGCTATCAATCAGATGAACCAGCGCTTCCAAAATTCTGCTCCATACTTTGATGCAACGGGTAATGCTGTTAATATCCAATTTTGCCTTGCTTCAATTGACCCTCAAGGAAACCCAACAACAGGAATTACTCGGAATTATTCTCAACTTTCGTATTTATGGGCCAGTGATGATATCCAAATGAAAGACCTTAACCGCTGGGATCCTTTTTATTACTATAATATTTGGTCGGTTCATAGTATTTATGGATTTAATATTTCAGTTGCTGGGTATTCTTCTTTACCTTCTAACATTGGTGAAAGCATTGATGGCGTTGTTATTCTATATAGTGCTCTCAATAGCGACGTTCTAACTCATGAAACCGGTCATTATTTGGGTTTATATCATACTTTTCAAGGAGGTTGTAATAATTTTAATTGCCTGCTTGATGGAGATATGGTTTGTGATACACCACCAGATACTTCCACTTCAGTATGCATGGGAAATTCTTGTTATTCCGATATGTATGATACCACAGGGTTCAGCCCCTTTACTTCTGATGTTAATGAATTACCAAATTATATGGACTATACGCCTTGTGCACTTTCTTTTTCCCAAGGACAAAGTGACAGAATGGTAAACTCTCTTACAGCAATTCGAACTTTATTGCTGCAATCTGCAGGATGTGGTTTCAGCGGTGGAGCGGCTCCTGTCGCAAATTTAGGTTATTCCATTTCATCTTGTAACGATGGTTCGGTGAGTTTTATTGATACACTTTCAACAAATTACACCACGGTTAACTGGGATTTTAATAATGATGGAATTTTTGATTCTTTTAATCATAACCCAGTTTATTCTTTTCCTGCCACAGGAAATTATACAGTAAAATTAGTTATTGCAGGAGCAGGTGGTGTTGACACTTCTTATCAAACTATCTTTGTTCAAAAATCCCCATCACTTTACTATCCAATTACACTTCTTGGTAGCATTTTTACAAATTCAAACGGAGAATTAACTTCCTGTCCGGATTACTCAAATAATCTCACTTCGGCTCCTGGACTTTCTTATTTATGGTCGACTGGAGCAACAACACAAACCATTTCGTTTAATCCTGTTTCAACCTATACAATTACTTTAACAATGATTGATAGTGCTGGATTAACATGGACCAATCAATTTTGTCATCCTTTAATTGTAAATGTGCATCCTTCGCCTCCCACAGCGAACATTTATTCTAATGATCCACTCACTATTTGCGATGGTGATTTGGTAACAATCCATTCTGGATTTTCAACAACCGGAAGTTATACTTTTCTCTGGTATCAAAATTCACAAATAACCAGTTCAAATGATACCATTTATAATGCAGTTGGTTTTTCTCCATCAGCCTATTACCAGCTAATTATTGGTGATACTAATGGTTGTTATAGCTGGAGCAATTATTTATATATAAATTCGTATTCTCCACCATTGGCGCAATCACTCACACAAAATGGGTTTGAACTGACTTCTGGATGGGGTGGCGGAAATCAGTGGTATTTAAATGGTTCAGTGATTCCCGGCGCAACAGGAACAGTCTATAGTGTTACTCAGGATGGTTGTTACCAAGTGGAATGGTTTTTTAGTTTTGCACCAAATTGCACCACGATGTCTGATTCAATTTGCTATACGAGTACAGAGATAAACAATATTAAGGCTGAAATCAACAATGCTGTTATTTATCCAGTTCCTTCCAGCAATTTTGCAACCCTTTTAACAAGCTCCAAATTAGTTGGTTCAGAATATTATATTACCGATGCATTAGGTAGAATATTTGTAAAATCAATGGTTAAATCAGAAACTTCAATTATCAATATTTCTGATTTTGCAAGTGGGATATATTTTTTCAATTTGAACTTTAACGATGCTCTTATTGTAAGAAAAATTTTAAAAGAATAAATCCTTGTATATTGGGAAATAATCACTTATATTTGATTGCTTAAATTTAAAAAACTTGCATATGAAAAAAATCATACTTTCTCTATGTCTTGCTCTCACCATTGCTTTTTCAGCAAAATCGCAGTTAGTAATTACACCGGACACCAATTACGTACAATTGGTTAATAATTTTATTCTTTCGGGGGTATCAGCATCAAACGTAGTCTATACTGGAGCTCCGATTACTTTAGGCACTTTCAATAATGGATTCACAACCAATCTTGGAATGACTGATGGAATTGTTTTAACAACAGGAACTCTTGATACAACAATGAATGTTTATATTGGAAGTGAAGTAATTAATTTCGCAAATTACATGAATGGCGCTGCTGGAGACACGCAACTTGATGTTTTGGTAGCGCCATTTCCAACTTACGACGCTTCAGTTTTGGAATTTGATTTGGTTCCCGTTGGAAATATCTTAGAATTTCAATATGTATTTGGTTCTGAAGAATACCCAGAATATGTTGGTTCATCCTTCAATGATGTTTTCGGTTTTTTTATAAATGGCCCAAGTCCAAGTGGACCCGCCTATGTAAACGAAAATATTGCAATAATTCCAGGAACGACTTTACCAGTTTCAATAAACAATGTTAATGCTGGACTTAATTCGGCTTACTTTGTCGACAATCAAGGAATAAACGGTCAAACAATTGTTTTTGATGGATTTACAACCGTTCTTACAGCTCAACTTTCTGTAACACCATTATCAACTTATCATTTAAAAATGGCCATTGCTGATGTGGGTGATGGTGTTTTTGATTCGGGTATTTTCTTAAAGGCTCAAAGTATGAAGAGTTATAATTATGTTGGAATAGATGAAATTGCAGAAAATTCAATAAAAATTTTCCCAAATCCTTTGAATGAAAATTCAGTATTGACTTTAAACACCGAAAATACTGGAAATATTGTTATTCACATTACTGATTGCATTGGTCGTACTATTTTTGATTTGACTCAAGAAAATAATCTTCCCGGAAAACAGAGTTTTCCACTTGGAAAGATTTTAAACGAATCACCATCAGGAATTTATTTTGTAAATATTCAAGCCAACGGTAAATCCATTTTGGAAAAAGTTGTTAAATAGGAATAAAGATTCAATTAGTATTAATTTAAAGAAAATATTATGAAACATTTAAACATCAGTTTATTGATACTTATTTTTTTCTTTTCAATAAAAATTAATGCACAAAACTCTTGCTCAAATCCTTTTCAAATTTATTCAAACATACCATGCTCCTACCCTGCATCGACAGGTGTTACAAACTTAGATTCTACCAACAATTATGGATGTTTATACACTTCTCCTAATCCATTGTGGTTATATTTGAAAGTTTGCAACAATGGGGATATCAATATTGATATATTTTCAGGACTTATTGGTTCTTCCGGTTTGGATGTTGATTTTGTTGCTTGGGGACCATTGGTTCAACCCACTGATTGTGGATTGGATTCGACTCAAATTGTTGATTGCTCCTTTTCTACAGGAAGTCATGAAACAGTTAATTTACTGAATGTAAATCCCGGAGAATATTATAAAATACTTGTTACCAGTTATTCAAATGCTTCTAGTGTTATCACAATAAATCCTCTAAGCGGAACTGCCACGTATGATTCAGCCTGTTCTCCCTGTTCGACTCCTCTCACAGCGCAACAAATTTGTATGGTAACCACAGATTTTGCTACCAATCATAATTTAATTATTTGGGAAAAAGACACCTCATACTCTGGATCTTACATAATTCAGCAAGAAACCACTACCATGGGCATTTATAATAATATTGGGATTCAACTAAATTCAACTATTTCTACCTTTGAAGATACCATTTCAGATCCAACCCAGCAAGCCTATAAATATCGAATAGTAACTGCGGATACTTGTGGTAATACCACTTATTATGGAGATGCGCACAAAACAATCCATTTGCTTACTTCTATTAATTCAGGATCAGGAAATCCACAATTATCATGGAATGATTATACTGGATTTTACTATTCGAAATATTATATTTATCGTGGAAATTCTACTTCAACACTTGCCTTATATGATTCTATTTCAGCATCATTTACATCATATACAGATGTTAATCCCATGATTGGAATGGTTTATTATGGAATTTCGGTAAATCCGCCAAACCCATGCTCCCCTTCAAAAAATTTAACGGCTTGCTTTTCCAATTTAAGTCAGGTGAATTATAATTCTATCAGTAATTATAATAATGAATTAAATAGTTTTTCTGTATGGCCAAACCCTACCAACGATTTTTTGAATTTTGAATTAAAAAACAATAATGTCAAAGAATTCAATTTAGAATTAATGGATATTGCGGGAAGGTTGCTATTTTCAAAATCATACAATGGTGTTTATAAAGAGAAAATTGATGTTGGAGAATTTTCGAATGGTGTTTATTTGCTGAAAATTTCCAACACCAAAGATTCAGCATTCAAAAGATTAATAATTAACAGATAAAAAATTAGTGGAGTCCAGAACCCACTTTAATAAACGGCAATTCCAATTTAGAGGAAAAAATCTATTGGGTTGAACCTAAAAAATATTAAATATGAAAAAAGTATTATTTATTTTATTATTTGTTTGCGGTTTTATGGCTGCACAAGCTCAAAAAGTTTATACTGTAAGCAGCGAAAGCTATGCTGATGTAAAAGTATTTGTTGTTAGTAGTGAAAGTTATGCCGACCTATTGGTATACAAAGTAAGCAGCGAAAGTTACGCTGGTGATAACAATGGCAAATGGTATTTCGAATCAAGCGAAAGTTATGCTAAGAAAAAAATCTATTTTGTAAGTTCTGAATCATATGCAGACTTGAAAATATTCTTTGTTACCAGTGAAAGTTATGCTGGATGGAAAAATCAAAGTAAAAAGCATCTTATGTATTAATTATCCATAATATTGAAAAAAACGGCTTTTGGCCGTTTTTTTTAATTTAAAACAAAAAATGAAACAGATTTTAGCATTATTTATATTTCTTAACACTTTAAATGCATTCAGCCAAACTGGAACGAAAGGTGTTAAACCACTTGAAAACCAACAAACATTTTCGGAAAATGTAAAAATGGTTGTTATTGGTGTTTCAAAATACCAGAATATTCAATCACTCAATTTTGCACATACTGACGCACTCTCCTTCTATAATTATATGATTTCGAAACAAGGAGGAAACATTGACACTGCAAATGCAAAAATAATTTTGAATGAGAATGCTACTGCAATCAATATTTATGCAGCTTTAGATTGGTTACTCAGCGTTACAAAAGAAAATGAAACCGTTATTTTTTATTTTTCTGGGCATGGCGATTTGGAAAATAAAACTTTATCTCAACAAGGTTTTCTTTTGGCAAATGATTCTCCAAAAGCGGCTTATATGGCAGGCGGAACTATTGGTGTTTTTTATCTTCAACAATATTTAAACACTTTGGTTCAAAAAAATAAAGCTAGAATTATTTTAATAAGTGACGCTTGCAGATCTGGAAAACTTGCTGGAGGAATCGAAGGAACCAGCAGTACCACCGCGGCTTTGCAGGTACAACAAGAAAACACAGTAAAAATACTTTCTTCCCAACCTGGCGAATTATCTTATGAAGGCAAACAATGGAATAATGGTGGCGGCGTTTTTACTTATTATCTTGTTAAAGGATTGATGGGTTTTGCAGACAGAAATATCGATAATAAAATCACATTAAATGAACTCAATATTTATTTAAATGATAATATTCCCAGAGAAACGAACTTCGCTCAAAATCCTTCAATAAATGGAAATCCATCGACAGTATTGGGAAGGGTTGATAGTATTTATTTTGCTTCAATTAAAAATCAGGAATCAAATCTTAAAATTGATAATTCTTTATTAGCTCAACGTGGCTTTGAGGATAATTACAAAAAAACTCTAGATTCTGTCACCTACAAAAAATATATGGATTTTAGGTATTGCGTTTCACATCATTTTCTTTTAAAACCTGATAAAAAACACGGAAGTGCCTGGGATATTTATCAAGAATTAAGAGATGATAAAAAAGCTGTAAGTATTTCAAATACAATGAAATCTGCTTTGCTTTCAGCTTTGCAGGAAAAATATCAAATTTCATATAAATGCGTTTTGAGTGGCTCCAGACCACCAGACTCAATTCCTCGACTTGTTGTAGTTGACGAGCTAAAGCATGCATTGGAATTAATTGACACTACGTATATTATTTATAATCATCTTGTTGGAGCATATAATATTGGTTTAATACCTATAGAAGAAAAAATTTCTGAGGACTGGTTAGTATACTGTAATAGAGCTATTTCTTACGAACCTGAGAATCCTATCGCTTATTACTTTCTAGGCAAATATAAATATGTAAACAACAAATTTGAAGAAGCAATTACAAATTATAGGAAAGCCTTAAGTTTAGCTCCAACATGGTCATGGCCTATGATTTCTCTTGTTGGTCCTTATCGCAAATTGAACCAAATGGAAAATGCTATCCTTTTAGCTCAAAATGCAATTTCTCATGATTCAAAAAGAAAAGATTACTATTTCTTTCTAACAAGTCTCTATATAGAAACGAATCAATTAGACAAAGTAAATCCATTAATTAACTTTCTTGATAGCTTGTGCTCTTCAGATAAAGATGCTTATAATATGGGAGTTCTAGGAAGCTATTATATTAATTACCCAATATTGAAAAATAGAGAAAAAGCCAAGTCATTTTATGAAAAATCTATTGATATGAAACCAATTAAAGAGATTTGTTTTTCTTTAGGAAATATTTACAAAGAGGAAAATAACAAAGAAAAATCAGATTTATATTTCACTGAAGCAATCAATTTGTATTTGAAGGACATAATCATAAATCCAAATGATAATGGGCTATTATACGACCTTGCATGTTTAAAAAGTTTAACTGAAAAAAAGCAGGAAGCCCTGAAGTACTTTGAACTTTCTCTGCAAAATGGTTGGAAAGATTTTGACCATATCAAAAAAGATACTGACCTCGATTTCATTAGAGATACAAAAGAGTTTAAAGAGTTAATAAACAAATACAATAATCATTGAAATAAAATTTGGACAGCTAAAAAAAAACTTGTAATTACTGTTAACTTTTAATTATATGTTTTATCTTTGTTTATGGTCAAATTATTTTTGTCACAATATTGCTGAATTCTGGAATTTAAAAATGGAGTCCTGTAACCATTTAAACAGGTCTATCCTGACATAGTAATTGTCTGGGGCGATACCGAAAAGCCAAATGAGTAGGAAAATTAAACTAAAAAGACATGAAAAAGAACTATTTTAAAATTTTATTTACCACATTTGTAATCTGTTTTTTTGCGAACAACCTTTCTGCTCAAGGAGTATTTGTAAAAGTCAATGTGGGTTATGGCTTTGGTATAGGAACTCAAACATGGATGAATAATTCTACCCGTAATGTCAATTCAGTAACAGGTGTTAATACTGGCACTGAAGAAGCTGTTAAAATTTCTTTAGGAAAGGGGTTAAATTTTGCCGGTACGATAGGAGCAATGTTCAATAAAAATGTTGGAGCAGAGCTTGGTATCAATTATTTAATTGGTGGAAAAACAACTTGCAAAGATGAATACAATTACACAGGAAATTTAATTATTCCTTCTTATACAAGAACCACTGAAAATATTTTTTCAGCTAATATGCTAAAAATAAATCCTTCAATTTTAGTTACATCAGGTTCAAAAGAAATCGATCCTTATGCAAAATTTGGAATTGTGCTTGGATTTGGATCAGCAACATCTGAACGTACAGAAACGTATTCTTCTGGCGATATTAATGAGTCTGCATTTAAATATAGCGGCGGAATGTCAATTGGTATTACTTCTGCATTTGGAGTTAATTTCAATTTAAATAAAAATATGGCCATTTTTGGAGAATTAAATATGACTAATCTGTCATACGCTCCCAAAAAAGGAATTTATCTTAAATATTCAGAAAATGGTGTTGACCAATTAGCGACCATGACAACAATTGAAAAAGAAGTTGAGTACGTTGATTCATACACCTATGATTCTAGTGTGGCTGCTAATGTTACTCAACCGGACAAACAAACATCTATCAAATTACCTTTCAGTAGTTTAGGTATTAATTTGGGTATTAAGATTAAACTATAAAAAAATCATTTCAATATTATTTAGGACTAAAACAATAAGTTTGATTTCTTTCTAATAGCATCCTATTTTGCATTTTTCAACGCATCATAAATCACTTCATGGATATTGGTGCGAATATTCATTTCAGTAATTTTGAAATTATTGGGATCTGGATATGTTCTATTTGATAGAAAAATATAAATCAAATTTTCTTTGGGATCCACCCAAAAATAAGTTCCTGTAAATCCTGAATGTCCATAACTTTCAGGTGAAACACTTTTGCAGGCAGGACTTCCTTTTCCGGACAAACCTGGTTTGTCAAATCCCAATCCTCTTCGATTATTATTTTCTGGAAACTGGCATTTTGTCCATTCGGTTATTGTTGATTTATTAAGATATTTTTTTCCGGCATATTCCCCACCCTGCAATAACATTTGAAATAATTTCGCTAAATCATTTGCTGACGAGAACAAACCTGCATGACCACTAACGCCACCAAGCATCGCAGCACCCTGGTCATTTACATCTCCCCAAATAGTTTGTTTTCTGAATTCATTATCAACTTCTGTCGGAATGATTCGTGATAGATCAAATTTATTTCGGGGCTGAAAACAAGTCGTTGTCATTCCCAATGGTTTATAAAACCTCAAATCAGCATATTCATCTAATTTCTTATTGGTAATGGTTTCTACAACTTTTCTCATGATATAAAAACCTAAATCACTATACAAATATTCTTTCGCCTTCTGCAGAGGAGATTCAATAATAGTTTTCATTATGGTATCGATATATGCTTCTGACATATACAAACTATCAGCAACTCTATTTGGGAATCCTTTTGAATAAACTTTTTTATAAATATTTGTGTCAACCTTTCCTTCTTTTATGGTACTTTTATAAAAAGGAATCCACGCTTTCAACTTTGCTTGATGGGTTAAAACGTCACGTATCAATAAATCAGCTTTGTTAGTTCCGCTGAAATATGGAAGATATCGTTCTAATTTTTTATCAAGGTCAAGCTTCTTTTTATCATACAAATTCATTGCTGAAATCGTTGTTGCAACAATTTTTGTTACCGAAGCCAAATCATATAAATCATTGTCTTTTACAGGAGTTTTGTTTTCGTAGGTGTGAAAGCCGAATGACTTCTGATAAAAAATCTTTCCATCCTTTACAGCAAGTATCTGACAGCCAGGAAAAGCCTTGGCCAAAATCGCACTATTTACAATAGAATCAATTTTTGCGAGTTTTTTTGAGGAAATATTTAATTCCTCTGGTAATGAATATTTTAATCTAAATCCCGATTTTGTTTCAAAACCTGTATTTATTGGATATTCAACACAGGCAGTAATTGGCAATTTCCCTTTAGCTCCAACTGCTCCAAAAATAATTTCGGCCGAAATCTTTCCAGCAAATTGATTGTCCTGATAAGAAATCAACATCGCTTCAATATTTTTAATTCCTGTAAAACGAGGCAAACAATATGGATTGGCAAAAATATCGAGGATAATTTTCGATTTTTTACTTAAAGAATCAATAAAATCAATGGAAGGTTGCGTAATTCCAAATTGTTTATTTGCAAATATGTTGGTATTGTGTAATCCTATAATGATTAAATCATATTTAGAAAGTAAGTTCTGCATTGAATCTGCAAGTTCTTTTTTCGGAAGTTTTGAAATATTAAATGCATCCAAAGTTGCATAATTGCATAAATAATTTTGAAAAGTTTTAGGTAAGGTATCACCAATTGATAAAAATGCAAGTTTTTGAATTTCAATATTTTTTAATGGAATAATTTCATTATTATTTTTTACGACTGTAATGGCATTTTCATAAAGTTGCTGTTGTAATAAATTTGCTTCAGGAGAATTTAAGTCAGAATACAAATTCTCCAATTTTACTGGAATGAACTTATTCAGACCTAATTGTTTTTTATAAAGAAGCTGCTTTTTACATTTTTCTTCAACTAATTTTGAGGAAATTACACCGTCATCAATTGCTTTTTGAATTTCGGTTACGGCTGCTGGCACATTTTGAGGAAGTAAAAGAATGTCATTTCCGGCCATTAGAGCTTTTAATTCAATAAAACCAGGTTTATTATATTTGCTAACTCCTTTCATATCCAATGCATCCGTGAAAACAAATCCCTTGAACCCAAGTTTTTCCTTCAACAAACCTGTAACTATTTTTTTAGATAAGGTGGATGCAGAATTTTTGGTTGTATCCAATGATGGAATATGCAAATGAGCCACCATAACGCTTCCTAAACCATTTTTCATCAATTCTTTGAACGGATATAAATCCAAAGTATCTATTATTTCATAAGAATGGTTAATTATCGGTAAGGCCAAATGAGAATCAGTATCGGTGTCACCATGCCCAGGAAAATGCTTTCCACAAGCTAAAACACCAACATCTTGCATCCCTTTCATGTAGGCGATTCCTTTTTTAGCAACTTTGTATTTATTTTCGCCAAATGATCGTATGTTAATTACCGGATTTGCCGGATTACTATTGATATCGATAACTGGAGCAAAATTTACATTGATTCCGATTCTTTTACATTCATTGCCGATTTCAACTCCCATTTTGTAAATTAAACTATCATATTGAACGGCACCTAATGTCATTTGTCTTGGAAATGAAATAGTACTATCCAAACGCATTCCCAAACCCCATTCTCCATCAATAGAAATCAGCATCGGAATATCAAGCATTCCTTGTAAAGTATTGGTTAATTTTGCTTGCTTTAATGGACTGCTACCTTTAAAAAAGCATACTCCACCAACTTTGTAATCGCAGGTAAGTTTCAAAATTTCGCGGTAATAGGCATCATCTTTATCAGATAATACCCGAATCATAAAAAGCTGCCCAATTCGCTCGAATGGCGACAGTTTATTGTATACCGAATCAACCCAAAGGCTATCCTTTTTATCTGGAGTAATTGGAAAGGTTGAAACTGAAAAACATTTAAAAAAACTAATGAATATAAGACTAATACACAAAAGACATTTGAAAAAAAAGCTCATTCTTTATTTCGTTTACTATTATATTCTTTTTAGTTAATATTATTTGCCTACAGCTTTCACAACAGTTTTTGTATAATCTAATTCAGAACCAAGAACACTATGAGGCACTAAATAAACTGCAATTAAAACTATGGAAGCAATGATAGCCCATTTTCTATTTTCCTTATTCTTCCACAATTTATAAATTGCAATAACCCAAAACAACAAAGCCACTGCAGTTTTATTATCGGTTAAATCATGACCAAATGGCCAACCTGTCCAATAAGCACCAAATGCATATTTTTGCATAATTGGACCAAGAATACCACCAGCTAATGTCAAACAAATTACAGTAACAATGGCATAAGCAAATGTATTTTTACCTTTATAGATCGCGTTTAAACCAGTTCTGGTTGAAAATAAAAATGCTCCAAAAATAAAAATGATATGTGGCAATAAAACCCAAAGAGGAACTGGTCCTTTATATCGAATAATAGTTGGGTCCTCCTTAACATAAATACCTTTTGGATCAGCATCGGTGTATAAATTAACTTTGTAGAAAATTTTTCCAGCTGGATCCTGGTGAGGAACCAATCCAATTAATTCATCTCCTACCCTTTTCATTTCAACGATGCTCAATGTGTCAGCACCTTTTGCCCAGGTATCGCCTTTTTTAAATCTTTTTGATTCAAATTTCCCTTTAATAGCAGTATTTGGGGCTTTAATCTTTACTTCCTGATCTCCAGCTGCATCAGAAGTACGCAATAATTTATACTTTACTTCTGAATTTGAATATTGTAAATGACCCGTAACAGGATAAGTTGGCCCTGTATATCTTTGATAAATAACAAAGCACATTGTAAAAATGACTGCTATTACCCATAGTAATACTGATTTTCCTTTTGACATATTTGTTTTTTTTTTTAGTTTTTATTTTATTTTTTTGAAAATAAATTCAACGGTGGCACCTTTTTTAAAAGTAGCAATAATCAAATTCGAAATTACGAAAAAAGGAAATAAACTGATGAAAAATATTTTTTGAAAAACAATATTTAGTTTACCATACTCCTTTGCATAATTATTATTGCCTTTTAAACGTTCAAAAAGAACCTCACGTTTTTCACATAATTTATTTAAAATACTTTGAATCATCCCGAAAGGATTTTGTTCAATTGAAGAATAATTCTCATGAACCAATTCAAATCCCAATTGTTTCATCAACATTTTAAAATCTATTGGGGCAAAAAAGAATAAATGTCTAGGAGGATCCAAGTGAAGCCATTTTCCTTTAAAAAATTTGCTTTGCCAACTATCAATATTGGGAAATGAAACCACAAACAATCCATCTTTTTTAAGTATTTCAGAAACAATCTCTAAAGTTTCTTTTGGCTGAGTAAGATGCTCAAAAACATGAAACATACTAACTGCATCCAAAGAAGATTCCGGAAAATCCTTTTGATCAATTGTTCCAACTTTCAGGTTAATTTCTTTAATTCTGGCTGCTCTTTTCGCTGAATTCCCTTCCAACTCAACTCCAAATAATTTAAAATCACCATAATTCAATAATGAACTTAAAAATCTACCATTTCCACAACCAATATCAAGAACAGATGCACCATTTGGAAGTTTTTTTGTGAGTAAAACGGCTCTTTTCTTTCTAAAAAAATCCATGGCTTTTTCAAAAATGCCTTCAAATTTCTCTTCTTTTTCTCCGTAATAAGATTCGCTATAGGCTTCAGCTAATTGCTCTTGGGTTGGATTGGGCGCCAGGAAAAAAGCGCTGCATTCATTGCATTGATGAATATTAAATTTACTCTCAAAAATATCAATGGTCGAATATTTGAAACTGCTATTATCAGATTTACAATAAGTACATTCAGACTTCATTTCAATAATCATCGATAACACTTATTTTGTAGGGTTTGAATAAATAGAATATTTTGCGATGCCTATTCTCTGGAAAAAATGCTTTATTGAAGTCTTCATAACGCCCAACCCATAAACAACACTCCTTTTGAAATTTATTGAGGATGCTTCAGTAAAGTATTTTGTTGGACAAGAAACTTCGCCAATATGGTATCCAGCATAAACTATTTGGGAAAGCATTTGGTTATCAAAAACAAAATCATCAGAATTGGCATGGTAATTAATATTTTCTAAAACATCTCTAGAAAAAGCACGATAACCCGTGTGATATTCAGATATTTTTTCATTAATCAAAATATTTTGAAACAAAGTAAGGAAACGATTTGCCAAATATTTATAATAAGGCATTCCACCTGCTAAAGCACCTTTTCCTAAAATCCGAGAACCCAAAACCACAGGAAATAGGTCATTGGCAATCAAAAACGCCATTGATGGAATTAATTTCGGTGTATATTGATAATCAGGATGCAGCATGACAACAATATCTGCATTTAAACAAAGTGCTTTGTCATAGCACGATTTCTGATTGCCACCATAACCTTTGTTTTCTTGATGACGAATAATATGTTTTATTCCAATTCTGGCGGCAACTTCAATAGTATCGTCTACACTGGCATCGTCAACAACTATCACATCATCAACAATATCGAAAGGAATTTCATTATAGGTAACTTCTAAAGTTTTTCCGGCATTGTATGCAGGTAAAACGACAACCAGCTTTTTGTTATTGATCATTTATTTTTGATGTGATATTAAAACAAAAGTACAAAAATTTTAAAATTCACCAAATCGAAATTGTTAATAAATTCTAATGAAATCTATAAAACAGCTATACTTTTGATTGAAAGAGTGAATATATTTGTAAAAAAATCAATTTCAATTTTCAAATAAATCAATGATAAGAAAATATATAGTTTTTGCATTCCTTCTTATTTTTCAATTTGCGTCCTATTCTCAAACTGCTAATGACATGTTTGATGCGGGAATGGAAAAATCGAAAAAAGGTTTGCTCAACGAAGCCATAGTTGATTTTACTAAAGTTGTTGATAAAAGTCCCTATTTCTATGACGCCTATCTAGAAAGAGGCAAATGCAATTTTGCACTTGGAAAAAAAGATGCTGCCATTGCTGATTTTACCAAAGCAATTGAAAAAAAAGCCGATTATCACCATGCATTTTTTCAAAGAGGAATTGTTTACGCAGATTTAGGAAATGATAAAGCTGCCCTTGCTGATTTCGCCAAAGTAATTGAATTAAAACCTAAATTTTTTGAAGCCTATTCAAAAAGAGGTTTATTAAATTTAAAAGCAAATAAAAATGATTTGGCAATTGCGGATTATTCAAAAGCAATTGAATTAAATGCCAAGGAAGGCGACTATTATTACAATAGAGCATTTGCCTATAAAGCCTTATTAAAAGAAGATTTGGCAATTTCTGATTTAAATAAAGCAATAGAAATAAAACCTGGCTTGGCCAATGCTTTTTACGAAAGAGCGATACTTTTAGATAAAAAGAATCAAATTCCCGCTGCGATTATAGATTATTCGAAGGCAATAGAACTAAAAATTGCCAATCAGGACGTTTTTAAACGTCGTGCTTATGCTTATTTTAAAACTCAGAAATATGCTGAAGCCATTAAAGATCTCAGCAAATTAATTGATGAATTCAAAACTAAAGAGGCTGAAATTTATACCTATAGAGGAATTTCATATAATAATACTGCAAATTATCCTGCGGCAATTAAAGATTTTTCCAAGGCAACGACTTTGAATCCAAAAAACGAAGTAAATTTTATTCAACGTGGCGTTTCTTACATGAAAACCAACAAAACTCAGCAAGCAATTGTCGATTTTTCGAAGTCAATTAATATAAATCCAGATAATCCAGACAGTTATTCTAATCGTGCTGAACTTTATACCAAGCAAAAAAAATATGAATTGGCTATTGAGGATTATAATAAATCCTTGAAATTGAAGCCAGATGCAGAGAATTATTTTTTAAGAGGTGGCTGTAAAGAAATAATGGGAAATAGTGATGGAGCCTGCGAAGATTTGAACTTAGCAGCCAATTTGGGCCATAAAAAAGCAAAATCTTTGTTGGACAAATGTATTTCTGCAGGAGATAAAAAAAGTCGTGAAAAGAATAATAATAATTCGAAAAATATTTATAAGTAAAAGCTTAAATATTAATGTCTTCGATTGTTCCTCTCTTTGAATGACGTCATTGCGAATTCGCCATTTAGCGTATGAAGCAATCTCAAAAGGACGGTAATTAATTTAGATTGCTTCTGTCGTTCCTCCATCGCAATGACGCAAATGAGAATTCGCAATCATAAAATAAATCATGACTAATAGCAAAATTAAAGGTATTATTTCTGTTTAATTTTCCGAACACAGTCAATCACAGTCCCATCGACCCATTTCACGATTGCTACGATTTCATCTTCGAACTCAATTTTTGCGGGAACTCCACAAATTTTTTCTGCTTCATCCTTCAATTCTCGAATGGTTTTGATTGGCAAATCAGAGTTTTTCAATTTTTCAATGAGATCTTTTCGGAGTGGATTTATTGCAATTCCTCTTTCAGTAACTATTACATCGATCAATTCTCCAGGGCCACAAATGGTAGTTACCTCATCACGAATCACAGGAATGCGGTCTCTAAAAAGTGGAATTGGTAAAATGGTGCATTTAGAAAACAAACAATTCTGCCAGCCACCAATACCGTGTAAAAGAACTCCATCCGAATGTGTTACAACATTTGCATTGAAGTTTAAATCAACTTCTGTTGCACCAAGAATGGTAATATCAACCAATTGGGCAAAATTTCCTTTTCCATGGTAATTATATGATGTAAACGGACTCGTATTAACATGGTTTGGATTTTCGCGCATCGATTTCACGCCATCCAAATCAAATGTTTGTCCATCTAAAATAAATTCGAGCAAACCTTCGTCCAGCATATTTACAAGGTATTTATTGCTACCTCCTCTTGCAAAACGAGCTTTCATTCCTCTATCTCTGAGGATATCGGCGAAATAAATCCCAATTGACAATGCTGTTCCGCCAGCACCAGCCTGGAAAGAAAAACCATCTCTGATAATTCCTGCCTGGTCACAAAATTTGGCAGTCATTTCGGCCAATAACAATCTATCTGGACTTTTTGTAACTTCAGTTGTTCCGGAAACAATTTTTTCTGGAATTCCAACTTGCTCAACCTGAACAACGTAATCCACATTATTTCCTTGAATTTGCCATGGAATACATGGAAAAGGAATTAAATTATCAGTAACAACAATCACTTTATCCGCATATTCAGAATCAGCAAGAGCAAAACCAATTAAACCACAAGCGGCTGGACCATCAACTCCATTTGCATTTCCGAAAGGATCTGCAGTTGGTGATGCAATAACAGCAATATCAATATGAACATCGCCATCTTGAACAGCTTGATACCTTCCACCATGTGAACGAAGAACTCCAACACCTTTCATCAATCCTTTCGAAGTGAAACGACCAAGTGAGCCATTCATACTTCCTTCAATATGATGAATTGTTCCGTCTTCTAAATATTTTATTAAAGGCGAATGGCATTCAAATGATGCCGAAGGATACCAAACTAAATCTTTAATTCCCATTTCGGCAGCAATATCAAAAATTTGAACTGCAATTAAATCACCATTTCTAAAATGATGATGCGTAGAAATGGTCATACCATCCTTTAAACCAGATTTTATCAGAGCTTCTTTTAAAGAAGGAATTAATTTATTTCCGTCACTGGGATAATCAGCACAAGTAGAAATTAATTGAGCGTATTTTCTTCCTTGAGGACGATATTTTCCAACACCCATATATGGAACAACTGGTTTTCCGTTAACTTCTGTAGGAACTAATTTACCAATTGCATTTTTTACTAATCCGTCAGTTTTTTTCATTTCACTAAAAATAAATATCATTTTTTTTCTTGAAGTTCTTGTGCAGCTATTTCTTGTTCGCGCCAATCAGAGTTTAATTTCCCCATGCTAATTGCAAGATCAATGGAGTTCTGAGCACGTTTTACAACTGGAGGATCAATCATTTTTGTACCTAATGATACAACTCCCAATCCCTTTTCCTGAGCAACAATAAAAGCATTTACGATTTTCTTGGCTTTATCAATTTCAGCTGAATTTGGTGCAAAATTATCGTGAATTACCTTTATTTGCCTTGGGTGAATACAACCCATTCCTTCAAAACCCAATGCTTTTGATCTTAAAACATTCACTTTTAAGGCTTCCATATCGGCAATATCGGAAAAAACAGAATCAATTGGCTGAATTCCGGCCGCTTTACATGCATTTACAACCATACTTCTGGCAAAAAATGATTCATTTCCTTCGTTGGTTCTGGCTGTTCCTAAATCGGCGGTATAATCTTCGAGTCCAATTGCAAGGGCAACAACATTATCAGCAGAAGTAGCAATTTCAAATGATTTCATAACACCAAGTGCACTTTCAATAATAGGCATTAACCAAATCTGGTGTTTGATATTATTTTTTTGTTTTAATTCCTCAATTTTAGTATTGACTTGATGAATTTGATCCGCATTCTCACATTTCGGAATCAAAATCAAATTTACATTATAAGGAACAATAAACTCCAAATCACCTAATCCAAGCGGAATTTGGTTAATTCTAACCATTCGTTCAGCTCCATAAAAATCAACATTTTTCAAAGCATTTCTAACAAGATATCTGGCTTCGTCCTTTTTATCAGGAGCAACAGCATCTTCTAAATCTAAAATAATACCATTTGGTTTGTGAACCCCAGAATTGATCATCAAACTTGGAGAATTTCCAGGTAAATACAACCTTGAAAAGCGATTTCTATCTTTTTCAGTATGATATTGATTATTGATATTGGACTCCAACAAATATTTTTTTGATGATGGAATGATTTTTTTAATTGCAGATTCAATACGAGCAGCTAAAACAAAAGGTAAAGCGCCAGAATCCTCTATTACAATGTTGGCATTTTTTATTTCAAAAAAAAGAAAAATTTCTTCAACAAGTATTTTTATTGATTCACCAAACAAGGCAGCAACTTTGCTATTAAGAGAAATATTGATTCCATTTGTTTCTGTTATTTCCAGAGTGATGTGGCAATCGGAACGAACACCTTTTCCTTTATTACCTACTAAAGCTGTTTTCAAAATTAGTTACCTCCTTATTTTCATTAAGTCGTTAGAAATATGCAACAAATATAAAATGATTTTTTTGTATGGTCAGTAAAATAGTAATATATTTTTCAAAAAAATAAAGACAAAAAAAAAGAGTGCAAAAGCACTCTTTTTTCAATTAAAAAGACTAATTATTTAGCTTTTTTAACTTCTTTTTTGCCACCTTTTTTGTCAGCTTTAGCAAGAGAATCAGCTTTCAATGAATCAGCTTTTGCTGTAACTTCAGCAACTAATTTCAATGAATCAGCTTCTTTTTGAGCTTGTTCAACTTTAGCAATAGAATCTTTTGCTAATGAATCTTTAGTAGCTTGTTCTTTTTTAGCTTTTTCTTCTGCGCTTGGTCCACATGCGATGAATGAAACCATACCCGCAACAACTAATAATGCAAATAATTTTTTCATGAGTTTTTGTTTAATTAATTAATTAATTCGGGTGCAAAATTAATCTTATTTTTATAATAAAATTTATTTTTCTTATTTTTTTTCAACTATCAATTGTTAATAATCGACAAAATCCTAAATAACAATACATTAACTCGGAAATAAATAAATATCTGAACAAAAAAAAAAGGAATTCATTAATAAGAATTCCCTTTTTTTTAAAAAAAATTAAAATTAATTAACCTTTTCCATTTGGTTTTTTTGGAGTGTCGCCTTTAGGTTTATCATTACCTTTAGGTTTTACAGTTCCTTTTGTTTTTTTCTCACCTGCTTTTGCAATAGAATCTGCTTTTGCAGCTTCAATTTTTGCAACATTTGCTAATGAATCAGCTAATTTTGCAGCTGCTTCAACTTTAGCAATTGAATCTTTTGCTAATGAATCTTTTGTAGCTTGAACTTTTGCTTTGTCAGCAGCACTTGGGCCACATGCAATGAATGAAGTCATTCCTGCAACTAATAATAATGCAAATAATTTTTTCATGTTTTTTTATTTTTTAATTGGTTAACCTGAGTGCAAAATTACTTTTTTTTTTAATAAAAAAAATTTTTTTTACTTTTTAATACTTTTTTTTAAATATTCGTATTATTTTTGCACCATAAAATCTAAAATTATAAACTTAACAAAAAAAATTATGAAAAAAGGAATTTTATCAATTGCAGCTATTGCTTTATTTGGTGGCGCATTATTATTTTCTGGTTGCAGCAAAGAAGACACAACAAAACCTGTTATCACTCTTAATGGAGCTGCTTCTGTAGATGTTGTTTTAGGTGCAACTTATACTGATTTAGGCGCAACAGCAAATGATGACACTGATGGAGATATCACTGCTTCTATTACTTCTGATGCAAGCACAACCAATCCTAACGTTAACTTAAAAGGAACTTATACTATTAATTACTCAGTAAGTGATGCTGCTTTAAACGAAGGTACTGCAACAAGAACTATTAATGTAAAAAATGCATTAGAAAATCTTGCTGGTAACTACACTGCAACTGATGATTATAACAATGATGGAACTGTTGATGCTAATTGGACAGAAACAATTTCTACTTCTTCTACAATTAATAATCAATTAGTTTTTTCTAGATTTGCTTATTATACTGGTTGTGCACTTAAAGTAAATGTTTCTGGCTCTACAATTTCTTTCACTACTGGAGACCAAACATTTAACTGCGGATCACCTGCTCAAAACCGTACTTTCTCTAACATTACAGGAACAGTTATTGGTACAACTATTACTATTTCTTACCACGAAGTTGATGCTGATGGATTCACAACTACTGGAACAGATGTTTTTGTAAAAATCTAATTTTTACAAAATATAAAAAAAAAGGTTGTCTATAATTAGTCAACCTTTTTTTTATCCCTAATTCACTATAATTATTTAAATTTTCAATTACTTTTTATAATTTAGCAGAAAATTAATCAAAGACCTTCTTAAATGAAATTTAAAAATCTCCATTTATTATCAATTCTAGTATTTTTTCTAGTTCTTATTATTTCAAGTTGTTCAAAAGACGATGTTACTGCTCCAACAATTGTTTTAACTGGAAGTTCTTCCCAAGTTATTATTTATAAAAGTTCAACATCATATATTGAGCCTGGATTCACGGCAACTGACGAAACTGATGGAGATATTACGGCGAATGTTGTTGTTACAGGAACCGTTGATGTAAATAGTGTAGGAACCTACTCTCTTGTATATTCTGTAACCGATCAAGCTGGGAATAGTTTTTCAGTTACAAGAACAGTTGTTATTGATGCAAACCCACTTTTTGTGGGGAATTTTTCTCATATTGATATTATTGGTGGTGTTACCTATCCTGCAACTCTTGATACTTTAGCTGCTTCATTCACAACAAAAAATAAAATTCTTTTTAAAAGATTTTCGGGATTTTCTAATGCTGCAATTTTCGCAAATCTAAATAAGAGCGCAGTCACAATTCCAGCACAAACATATTATTGTGGTGATTTTCCTTCAGATACAATAAGAACATTTCAAACAATTGGTACAACAAGTTATTTTACTGTGGTTGATTCTATTGCAACCATGGTTTTAAATTATAGCATTATTAAAGGTACCGACACAATAGTTTGTTCTTCAACTTATACAAAACAATAAATTATGAAAACTTTAAAGATTCTTTTCGTTTGTTTATTTGTTTCTGTTTTTGCATTTCAATCATGCAAGAAAAAAGATGAAACGCCAAAAGATACAACGGCTCCAGTAATTTCAATAACTGGTAGTAATCCTTTTACAATGTCGATTGATTCCACCTACCATGATCCTGGATTTTCGGCAATTGATGAAACTGACGGTGATATTACTGCCAACATCTCATCAACAAACAATATTAACAAAAATGTAGTAGGAACTTATTATGTAAAATACAATGTTTCGGATGCTGCTGGTAACAAAGCAGTTGAAGTTAGCAGGACTATTTTGGTAAAAATTCTTTAATTTCCAGACTATTCGTTTTCTTCCTATATGCTAAAAAAAAGCGATTTAAAAAACTCTATTCAATTTGTATTAATAGAGCGGCTACTCATTGTATTATTTGTATTTACCTTATTACGAATATGTTTTTACATTTTCAATTATAGCTATTTTTCTCAAACTACTTTTTTCGAATTTATTCTTTCTTTGATCTACGGCATTCGTTTCGATATTTCGGTGGTATTAATTGTGAATGCACCATTGATATTATTGGCATTAATTCCTTTCAAAATTCGAACTCATAAAATTTACGATAAAATATTCAGGATTCTTTTTTTAATCGTAAACTCTTTGCTTATTCTCCCAAATTTAGCTGATTTAGTTTATTTTAAATTTGCTGCGCGCAGAACCACCTCTGATATGTTTAATATTATGGGAACTGGTGATGATTTTTGGGTGATGTTGCCAAAATATATTCGCGATTTCTGGTATATAATGGTAATCTGGATTTTCTCAATTTTGCTCATGCGCTTCCTTTTGAAACGAACCAAACAAAGTCCTGAAAATTATCAGTCGCAAAAGACAATAAAGTATTATGGAATTCAAAGCATTCTATTTCTATTGCTTTCGAGCTTTGCGATAATTGGCATGCGTGGCGGTTTGCAACTAAAACCAATCAGCATTATTTCGGCAGGTCAATATTTTTCAGGAAAAAACATCCCTTTAATTTTAAACACACCTTTCACTATCATCAAAACTTTAAACAAAAAAGGACTTGAAAATGTTACCTATTTTAAAACATTTGAAGATGCTGAGAAAAATTACAGCCCTGTTCATAAGATTTCAATAAAAACAGGTGAATACGATAATTCTAATGTCGTAGTTATTATTTTAGAAAGCTTTTCAAAAGAACATATCGGTTTCTTTACACCTCAAAAAGGAAAAATAAAAACTTATACACCTTTTTTGGATTCGCTAATTAAAGAAAGTTTGACATTCAAATATTCATTTGCGAATGCAAAACGCTCTATCGAAGGCATTCCTGCTGTATTAGCAGGCATTCCGACTTTAATGAATATCCCTTATATTTCTTCGGAATACTCATTAGATAAAATAAATAGTGTTGCCAGTTTATTATCGGCAAATAATTATCAAACGGCTTTTTATCATGGTGGAAAAAATGGAACTATGGGTTTTGATAATTTCACCATAATTGCTGGCTTCGAAAAATATTATGGAAAAAATGAATACAATAATGACAAAGATTTTGATGGAGAATGGGGCATTTATGATGAAGAATACCTTCAGTATTTTGCAAAAAATTTAAGCACTACAAAAACGCCTTTCGTTGCAGGAATTTTCACATTATCGTCGCATCATCCGTATACCATTCCTTCGAAATACAAAAACAAATTTTCTGATGGAAAATTGAAAATTCAGAAAAGTATCATGTACACAGATTTTGCTTTAAAAAGATTTTTCGAAACTGCATCTAAAATGCCTTGGTTCGACAATACTTTGTTTGTAATAACCGCCGATCATACTTCGGAATCAGCCGATCCGTTTTACCAAAGCAGAATGGGTGAATTTGCAGTTCCCATCATTTATTACAAACACAATAGCAATTTAAAAGCATATTCAAATACCATTACTCAACAATCGGATATTTTACCTAGTGTAATGGATTTTTTGAATTATAAAAAACAAAATTATATCGCTTTTGGTGAAAGCGTTTTCGACAGCACAAAAAATCATTTTGCAGTTAATTATTTAAACGACACCTACGTAATGTTTAACGAAAACTATGCTTTGGAATTTGACGGAAATAAAAGTTTAGCCCTATACGAATTCCGAACAGATAGCCTTTTCCAGAACAATCTTTTGAAATCGAAACCTCAATTAAGCAAATCATTAGAAAAGAAATTAAAAGCAATCATTCAAAGCTACAATTATCGTCTGATTAACAATAAATTAAGCGTAAATTAGTCAATCATATTTTTATGGCAAAAAATAATTCAAGAAAAGAAACTTTAAATAATATTGTTTATTCAACAAATAAAGATTTTAATTTTGAAATTGAAAGTGAGAATTTACAAACCCTCCCACCACAACAACAAAACTTGCGAATTATGCTCGATAAAAAACATCGCTCAGGCAAGGCTGTAACTTTAATTACTGGATTTACCGGAAGCGAGGATGATTTAAAAGAATTGGGAAAAAAATTAAAATCAAAATGTGGTGTTGGCGGTACTGTAAAGGATAATGAAATACTAATTCAAGGTGATTTTAGAGATAAGATAATAGAGATTCTATTAAAAGATAATTATAAAGTTAAGAAAGCTGGCGGTTAATTAATTTTTGGGCGTAATTCCCTTTAGCAATTCAATTATTTTATTTGGGTATTCTTCCGGATAATCAATAACGCCATGAACATGTCGTCCTTTTATTTCCCAGAAAGTTTTTGGTTCTGTAGCTTTTTCAAATAATTTCGCACCCATCCAATAAGGACAAGTTTTGTCCTCTGTACTGTGAATTATTAATTTAGGAATTTTAATATTTCCAATATTTTTGGTTGCTTTATAGGAAGATTTAACCAAAAAATGACTAGCAAATCTCAATAAAAATGGTGCATTCACTCCAGCAACTTGTTTATGCGTTGTAAAAGCACCTTCAATTACCATTAAATCAATTTTATCTTGATTTTCGTTGGTAAGCTTTACTGCTAAATGTCCACCAATTGAGCAACCCAAAACAACAAATTTGGTATTTTTTACTTCCTCTCTTTTTTTAGTATAATCCAAAACAGATTGAGCATCATCAAGAAGATTTTGATGGCTGGGCGCTCCTTCTGATTTCCCAAAACCCTGATAATCGAAAGTCATTATTTGAAAGCCTTTTTTTACCATTATTTTATATCCTTGCGACCAATCTTCAATATTTCCAGAATTTCCATGCAAAAATAAAATGGTAGCAATTGGCTTCACTTGGGGTTTAATAAAAACACAATTTATTTTCTTTCCATTTTTAGATGGAATAAAAAAATCCTCAACTGCAAAACCATCTAGACTAATCAAAGTACTTTTTACATTTGGGTAATAATAAAGCTTTTGAAAAGTACAGGAGCTAATAGTAAAAATTAAAAATAAAATAAATAATAGTTTAATTATTTTCATTAGTTTTTTAGTAGGTAAGACGCACAAATTTAAAAAAAACTTGGATGATAATAATAAAAAAGAATTTTGTCAATGAAAAAATTACACGTAATAACCCCTGTATCTCCTCGATAGAAACACCCTGTTTAGCAATAAGTGTTTCACCTGTATAAAAATAAGTACCTATTACGTTGACAAATTAACAAGACTATAGTAATTTTATAAAAAAAAAAACATGAATTCTCACAATTACCGTAGAAATGAATTTAGCGTTGAAAAAGAACTAAATATAAAGGACGACGAGTCAAATTTTAGAAATTTTTTTAATAATATTGATGATTTTCTCTTTGTTCTGGACTTAAATGGAAATATTATTGAAACCAATAATGCTGTTACAAGGTTATTAGGTTATACAAAAGAAGAACTTATTGGAAAAAATGTGCTTTTTGTTCATCCACCTGAGTTTAGAGATCAAGCACAAATAACAGTTGGTGAAATGATATCAGGCATAAGCGAATCCTGCCCAATACCTTTGATTTCAAAAACAAATACCTATATTCCAGTTGAAACAAGAGTTTATTTTGGGAATTGGAACGGTGAAAAATCATTAATTGGAGTAAGCAGAAATTTGTCGGAAATAGCATTTTCAGAAAGTAAATTCCATGAAGTATTTGATAATAGTCCAGAAATAATGGCAATTTCCGAAATAGATTCTGGTATTTTCATTGATGCAAATAAAATATTTTTAAACACATTAGGTTATACAAAATCTGAGATAATCGGAAAAAAATCTAGTGATCTAAAATTGTTTCAGGATCCATTGATTAGATCAGAAATTGTTCAAAAAATCAATAACAATATTACATTGGAAAACGAAAATGTAATTACCCAAACCAAAAATGGCCAATTATTAAATTTCCTTTTTTCTGCAACAAAAATAAAAATTCAAACCAAAGAATATTTGCTTACTTCGGCAAGTGATGTTACGCAAATTAAAAACATTGAAAAAAAATTAAACCATAATTTATTACAGCAAACTTTATTGGCGGATATTTCTCAGAATTTAAATTCCTTAAACAAAATTGAACAAAAATTAAATGATACGATAGAATTACTTGGAAAACACACCAATGTTAGCAGAGTGTATATCTTTGAAGATGAAGCAGATGGACTAACAACAAACAACACTTTTGAGTGGTGTAATGAAAGCATTTCGCCTCAAATTGAAGAATTGCAAGGCATTCCTTATGAAGCCATACCTTCATGGAAAAAAATACTTAACGAAAATGGGAAAGTTTTCTCAACTAATATCAAAGAGCTACCAGATGATCTTTATCAAATTTTAGAGCCTCAAGGAATAAAATCAATTTTAGTTTTACCCTTATATGTGAAAGAAAAGTTTTATGGCTTTATGGGATTTGATGAATGTGTTTTAAACAAAACATGGGAGCATGACGAAATTGAATTATTAAGAACTATATCGAACATTATTTCAAACACCTTTGAGCGTATAATAATTAAAAAACAACTTAGCAAAAGCAAGGAACAGTTATCCATGGCTATCGAAAACACCGAAGCAGGATTATGGGATTGGAATATTGTAACCGGTGAAGTTTATTTTAGTGATATTTGGCTTAGAATGTTGGGTTATGATAGGTCGGAAGTTGAACCAAACGTTTCATCTTGGGAAAAATTGGTTCATCCAGATGATATGCCTGATGTTGAAAAAGCTTTAAACGACCATTTAACCGGAAAAACTGAATTTTATGAAGCCACTCATCGACTTTTGTGTAAATCTGGAGCCTGGACATGGGTTTTGGACAAAGGAAAAGTGATTGAAAGAGATGCCCATTGGAATCCTATTCGCGCCATTGGAACTCATTTCAACATTGAAAACCAAAAAGAAACAGAATTAGAACTAAAAAGGATAAATGCCACAAAAGATAAATTCTTTTCAATAATTGCTCATGATTTAAGGGGCCCAATTGGGGCATTGATGCAAATGATTGATTACATCAATGACAAAGAAGATGAAATATCTAATGATGTATTATTTTCTTTCCTGAAAAAACTAAAATATCTTACAAAAGACACCTTTACTCTACTGGAGAATCTCCTCTATTGGTCAATGGAAAGCAATAATGAACTTTTGGCAGAGCCAAAAATTATCAATGCAAAGGATATTATTAAAACCAATATTGGATTAAGCAATTATATTTCGAAGAGCAAAAACCAAACAATTACAGCTGAAATTAATGATGATTTTTTTGTTTATGCCGATGAAAACATGGTAAATTTAATTTTCCGAAATTTGTTATCAAATGCCATGAAATTTACACCAATTAACGGAAAGATAAAAATTAGTGTGATAGAAAATAGTCAGTTTGTTCAAATCTCTATTTTAGACAGTGGAGGTGGTATTTCAAAGGAAAACATAGAGAAAATATTGTCTGATGATAATTTTCATACATCAAGAGGAACCAGCAATGAGAAAGGCACTGGATTAGGATTAAAACTCTGCAAAGATTTCATCAAAAAAAACAATGGAGCCTTTTTTATTGAAAGCAAAATTGGAAAAGGATCTACTTTTGTTTTTACGCTTCCAAAACCTTAAACCGAATGCTGGATTACTCAAAATGTAAGATTGTAATTGTTGAAGACGAACCGGTTTATCTCGATTTTCTTAATTGTGCCGTTGAGGAACTATTTAGTAAAATTTCCATTTATAATTCCGATAATGGTGCTTTTGCATACTCTTTAATTAAAGAACATAAACCCGATTTGATAATAACAGATTGGGATTTACCTCAAATTGATGGAATAAAATTAACCGATAAAGTAAGAAAAACTGCTAGGATTTCTCATATCCCAGTAATAATGTTAACAGGAAAAAAGACTGATCCAGAGAATTTAAATTTCGCTTTTTCTCATGGAGTGTCTGATTTTATTACCAAGCCATTTAATAAAATTGAATTTTTCGCCAGAGTAAAATCTCAATTACTCCTTTCTAATTATCATCAAACTATAAATAAACAGAAGGAAGAAATAAAAATTGAAAAAGAAAAATCTGAAATTCTATTAAAAAATATTCTTCCGGATAACGTAATTGAGGAATTAAAAAACCATCAAAACATTGAACCTAAAGAATATAATGATATTACCGTATTTTTCGCCGATATTGTGGATTTTTCCGCAATTTCAAAATCAATGAATATGATTGATTTAATTGATGAGTTAAATGAATTGTTTTCTGAGTTTGACGAAATAATGAAACGAAATCATTGCGAACGCATCAAAACTGTTGGTGATGCCTATATTGCCGTTTCTGGAATGCAAATACCAAATAAAGACCATGCTTTGAATATTGTAAATGCTGCCTGCGAAATTGTTTCATTTGTAAACAAAAGAAATGTAGGTAAAAACATAAAATGGGAAATCAGAACAGGAATACATTCTGGTGATATTATTGGTGGCATTGTTGGAAAAACGAAATATATTTATGATATTTTTGGCGACACGGTAAATATTACTTCTCGCCTTGAAAAATCGTCGAAACCAATGAAAATACTGTTATCTACCGAAACCTACCAACTTGTAAAAAATTCTGTTTTGGTAAATAAACATATTACCATTAATGTAAAAGGAATTGGGGCCATTGATGCCTATTTCCTGAAAAATTGCACAAAAAACACCCTCCAATAAAAAATCTAAACAAAGTTTTCTTTCAAACGGCAAAGCCTTTAACAACGAAATACCAGTGACACTGAGCATGGGACACTGACAGGAACGCTGAGAGGAACACTGAGCGGAGCCGAAGTGCCCACCAACGAAATATCAACGGTAGTTTCGACTCCGCTCAACCACCGGACATTATCAAATAACTCAACCGGTTGCTGAGACGGTTGCTGAGCCTGTCGAAGCACTGTCGAAGCACTGTCGAAGCAATATCGAAACACCGTCGAAACAATATCGAAGCATTGGCTCACAGCACTTTTCCACTTCTATAAGTTTGGTTGCTGAGCCCAAAAATACCAAAAAAAACAAGGCCTTGGTTACAAAAAATTATTAAGACCTATTTATCAGTTTTTTTAAAAAAAATTTCAAAAAACGAAAAAAGTGACATTTGGCTCATTAAAATTTTATCAGAAAAATTAAAAAAAAATGATAATATTTTGCAAATAATCATTTAAACATTTTTTTCAGTTCACTTGCCATAAGATTACCAATCCCATTTTAAACAATACTTTTAAGATCCTCATCGATAAATAACCATAAAAAATAAATATTTCCTAATGCAAGAAATTGCAAACGCAACACCTACGTGTTTCTTTCACCTGGGAAAAATCATGACAAGTATCACCTTTTTGACGACTAATAGGTGATTTACCTGCGAAAATTTGGTAAAATTTACGCTTGATGCGACTTTTTTTCTATCGTATTTTTATAACGAACTAAAAAACTACAACTATGAAAAAAATTTACACCAATCTTACAAAAGTATTTTATACTATATTAATGATAGTATTCGTTTTTACTTTTTCTACTATTAGCAAGGAAGTTAAAGGGCAAACCGTCATAACAATATCAACAACTGGTTCTTGGACCGTGCCTATTGGAGTAACTTCAATAACTGTTTCTGTTTATGGAGCAGGTGGGGGAAGTGGTGGAGCAAAAGGAGCCACTAATGACAATGCAAGTGGCGGAGGTGGCGGAGGTGCTTGTGCTATTTCAAATTTAACTGTAAGTGCCGGGCAAGTTTACACTGTAACAATTGGTAATGGTGGAACAGCTGGTGCAAATACTGGAACAAATGGTGGCACTGGAGGTACTTCCTCATTTGTTGGGACAGGAGGAACTGTTTCGGCAAATGGTGGCGGAGGTGGCGGAGGTGTCGCGGTTACAACTGGCGCAGCGGGAACAGCTGGTTTAGGCGCAACCATTGGGGTAGGAACAACGATTAGATTTGGAGGAAATGGAACAACCGGTTTTAGAACTACCACAAATGAAGTTGGTGGTGCTGGAGGCGGAGGAGCTGGAAATGCTGGAAATGGAGGAAATGGTTCTGGTGCTACCGGTATTAATTCTACTGGCGGTGCTAGTGGACTTGGAAGTCCAACAGGAGCGCCTTTTGCTGGGGCTTTGGGGCAAGGAGCAACTCTTACAGCTGGCTCATTAGCAGGTGTGGCAGGTGTGGCTCCAGGTGGAGGCGCTGCAGGATGTGCTACTTATACTACTGCTGCTGTAGGTGCTATTGGAGGAAAGGGCCAAGTAGTTATTACATATACCATTGCAACTCCTCCTTGTTCAGGCACACCAAATTCAGGTACAGCAACCATTACTTCTTCCACAGGCTGCGCAAGCACTAATTTCACCTTAAATACTTCAGGCTTATCCACAGGTACAGGAATTAGTTATTTATGGGAATCATCTCCAAATAATTCTACATGGTCAAGTACAGGTATTACAACAGCTTCTTATACCTCCTCAACTGCAACTACCATGTATTATCGTTTAAAAACAACTTGTTCGGGTAGTGGATTAAGTAATTACACAAATGTTGTTTCGTATACTGTGGTAGCTTGTACTAATGTTCCCTCTACAGGTTCTAATTCCGTTGCCTGCGGAACAAATACTATGTTATATGATAATGGTGGTTCAGCTGGGAATTATATTGCCAGTTCAAATGGTTATACAGTTTTCAATAATACTTCAGGCTCAACTGGTGTAATATCAATTTCTGGAACTTACGGTTATGTTGAAACAAATTATGATTATATTCGAATTTATAGTGGAGCAGGAACCGGTGGTACCTTATTATATACTTATTCAAATACTGCAGGTGGAACAATTACGCCATTTAGCAGTGCTGCAGGTGAAACAATTACAGTTCAATTTACCTCTGATGGTTCTGGACAAGGCGCAGGATTTGCAATTTTAGCAACGTATTCAGGTTCCTGTTCACCTCCTCCAGCAGCTTATCAAGCTTCTTTTACTGCCATGAACACTGGTTCGTCAACCTGGTGTGCTGGTGAAGTTAGAAATGTAACAGTTACAGTTACCAATACCGGTACTGCCACGTGGACAGATGCAGGTCCTGATATTAATATTGGTTGTAAATGGAATGCAGAATCAGATTATTTTGTTAGAGCTGATGCAAATAATTTAGCTCCTGGCGCCTCGGCTACATATACATTTGCAATGACAGCACCATTAACCGCTGGTTCTGAAAATCTTTCCTTCAATGTTGTTTATGAAGGATGTTTCTGGTTTTCTGCTAATCCGGGTAGTATTTGTGGAACCACTTGTTCAGGAAATTCTGTTTATACTTCAGGCACTCAAACTATAAGTGCTTGCGAAAAGATTGTTCCCTCTTCTGGAAGCAATAGCTACACTCTCTGCAGTGGTAATTTATATGATTATGGAGGATCAGCCGGTAACTATTCCGTGAGTACTGATGGATATACCGTTTTATATCCGAGTGTGGGTGGAAATGTGATTCAAATTGCTGGCTTAAGTAGTGCTGGAGAATCTTGTTGTGATTATGTTCAAGTGTATAATGGTGTTGGTACAGGTGGAACTTTACTTGGCACATATAACATGGGTACCGTTGTTCCTACACTTACGTCTTCTGACGCAAGCGGAGCATTGACCATTAGATTTTATTCAGATGTATCTGTAGTAGGAGCAGGATTTAATATAGCGGTAAGCTGCGTAGCTCCATGTGTTACCCCAGGCACACCAGTAAGTTTATCTGGTTCGGCAACTGGCTCTTCAACGGCAAATATTGGATGGGCTGCCGGTTCACCAGCTGGGTCAGCAACTGTTTCTTATTACTGGACAGTATACACAGCAGGCGGAGTTGTTGTTACATCGGGAAATACAACCAGTACTTCGGCTGCAATTAGTGGTTTAACATGCAGCACTACTTATTATTTTACCGTTTATTCAAAAACCAGTTGTAATAATACCCAATCATCAGCAGCAACAAGTGGCAATTTTACAACCTCAGCAATGCCTTCGCCAACAGCGGTAACCGCAAATCCTGCAGCAATTACTTGCAGTGGATCTGCAAATTTAAATGCAACATCCTCTGGAAACACAATTAATTGGTATACGGCTTCAACAGGTGGAACTTCAATTGGAAGCAGCGCAAGTGGTGTTGATTTTTCTGTTTCACCAGCAAATACTACCACTTATTATGCTGAAGCAAATTCACCTATTGTTTATTCAAATATTTTAGGGAATGCTGTTCATAATAACACTTTTTCAGGCTCTTATACTTTAGGATATTCATTCACTCCAAGTTCGAACTTAACAGTATCCGCAGTTCGCAGTTATTTTGGTTCAAAAGTAACAATTTGGGATAATACAGGTGTATTAATCACAAGCCAAGCAGTAAGTGGTGCAAGTGCAACATGGACACAAACTGCATTAGCAAGTCCAATAATATTGACAGCAGGTGTAACTTATAGAATTGGTATATTTACAAATGGTGGAAATTATTATTGGAATTCAACACCAGCCAGTTCAATATTTACAAATGGTGTAATGAATGCAGCTTATGAATCATCTGGGGATGTATTTCCGACAGGTACCTCAACTCCACAATGGTGGTTAGTTGATATTGTTTATTCTGTTGGAACAGGATGTGTTTCATCACGTGTTCCAGTAAGTGTAACAGTAAACCCATTTTCAGCTCCTTCTTCAGCAACTGCAAGTTCATCAGCCATTTGTCCTGGAGGAACCTCGCAAATAAGTGCCATTTCTACTGGAAATACAATAAATTGGTACACAACATCAACTGGTGGCACTTCGATTGGTTCAAGCGCTAGTGGTGCAAATTATGCAGTAAGTCCTGGAGGAACAACCACTTATTATGCTGAGGCACAATCAATTTCAGCAGGAACTCAAACATTTAATTATACTGGCAGTATTGTAAACTGGACTGTTCCAGCAGGAATTACTTCGGTAAATATCACTGCTAAGGGTGCTTCTGGTGGATATGTTTCTGGATCGACGGCAGGAAATGGATCAACAATGTCAGGGACATTCGCAACAGTTCCAGGTCAAATTTTTTCAATTTTAGTTGGACAATCTCCTGGATTAACAACTTTATATCCTGCTGGTGGCGGTGGAACATATGTTGGATTAGGTTCTTCTAATACAACTGCAACCCCATTAATTGTTGCTGGTGGTGGTGGTGCTGGTTATGGTGGCTACACAGGATTAAGTGCTGGGATTACAGTTGATGCAACTGGAACTAGCCCTGGAACCGGAGGTAATGGTGCACCAGCTGGTGGTTGTACTGGTGGTGGCGGAGGATTTTATTCCTCTGGTGGAACGGACACATATTATGGATTTACTGGTGGTGCAGGTTTCCAACAAGGTGGAACTGGCGGACAAGCAAGTGTAACATACATCGCATCTTACCAAGTTGGTGGATTTGGCGGTGGAGCGCCTGCTGATTATGTAGGTTCTTGCAATCAATTCGCTGGAAATGGCGGCGGATATAATGGAGGTAGTGCTTTTTCTACTAGCACAGGTTATATTGGAAATGCGGGTGGTTCTTATAATGGAGGCACTTCTCAATCAAATACTGCCGGAAATAATGTTGGAAACGGTCAAGTAATAATTACATGGAGCGGTGCTGGTGGATGTGTATCAGCAACAAGAACACCTGTTACAGTTACAATTAATCCTTTACCAGTAGTAACAACACAACCAGCTGCAACTGCTATTTGCGAAAATGCGGCAGGTCAATTTACAGTGGCAACTTCCACATCTGGTTCTACTTACCAGTGGCAATATTCAGGAAACAATAGTATCTGGACAAATACCAATGGCAATGCTGGTGTTACTGGTGATAATTCTGCAACATTATATTTAGATGCTCCTCCTGTTAGCTGGAATGGTTTATACATGCATTGTATTATTACAAGTGCGGCAGGATGCTCTATAACATCAAACTCAGCAGTAATGACAATTAATCCATTACCCGTTGTTAATGCTGGCCTTGACCAAACAATTTGTCCGGGAAACTCTGCTTTCATTAATGCAAGTCAATCTGTTGCAGGAACTGTTTCTTGGACCTCATCACCTGCTGGATTTACTTCATCAATAATTAATCCATCGGTTTATCCAAATGTTACAACCACTTACACATTAACTTCAATACTTAATGGTTGTTCTGGTGCAGATCAAGTTGTGGTAAATGTAAACAATCCTTCTATCTCAGCTCCTACTCCTTTAACAACGGGTGATTATGTATGGCATGGCAGTCAAACCAATGATTGGACCGCAATAAATGACTGGTTAGTTTATGATGGAAATAATTATGTTATTCCAGCTGCATTACCCAATGCAAATTCTAATGTATTTATCAGAGCGGCTAATGCTTCTTGTGGTGCAGCAAATCCTTGCACTACTCCAACACTTACAATTGATATTTGCAAAAATTTAACCATCGAAGCTGGTCAAACATTAACCTTAGGTGCTGGATCTACCTTAAATGTTTCTGGAAACTGGACAAATTATGGAACTCTTATTTCAACCACAGGAATTGTTAATTTCAATGGTACTCAAGCTCAAACAATTTTATCTGGTGGAAGTAATTTTTATGATGCAATTTTCAATAATACAACATCAGGAAATTCAGATATTATATTAAGTGATTTAATGACCATTTCAAACACTGGAACCTTTAATAATGGAATTGTAAACTTTATTAATTCAGGAGGATTAACCTTTACCGAAGGAGCTACATGCCCGAATGGAGGTTCTGCAACAAGTTTTGTCAATACGTCCGGCTCTAATTATGTCAGTAAGATTGGAACAAACGGATTTATTTTCCCGGTTGGCGAAATTTCTATTGCAGGACTTCCAATCTGGGCGCCAATTGAAATGACTGCTCCTGCTGCCTCATCAACAATAACTGCTGATTATAATTTTTCTGCTTCGCCTCATAATCTGGATCCTGCATTTATGTGCGATGCAAATATAATTACTCATACTAGCGGAATTGAGCATTGGATGATGACAACTACTTTATCTACACCTGATTTAACGCTTTATTGGAAAGACGGCAACAGAAGTGGAATTAATTCCCTTACTGATTTAAAAGTTGCTCATTTCGAAGATTGTTCAGGAACAGATAAATGGGTGAGCAAAGGTGGAAATATTTCTGGAACTCTAACCAATGGCTATATTACAAGTACGATTCCATTTACAAACTATAGCCCGGTTACTTTTGGAAGTTTAACTACTCCTCTACCAATTTCTTTAAGCAAATTTACTGCTAACTGTTTCGAAAAAGGAGTTGACGTAAACTGGACTACAGCAAGCGAAACGAACAATAATTATTTCACTATTGAACGCAGCACCGATGCAAATTCTTGGGAAATCATTGAAACAATTAATGGTGCTGGCAATAGCAATCATCCAATTAATTACTTATTCACTGACAGAAATTCAGTAAATGGAAAATCATATTATAGATTAAAACAAACTGATTTTGATGGAAAATTCACATATTCTACGGCAGCCGCAGTTGATTGCGGATCTGAATCTTCGGCAGAAATTATTGCTTATCCAAATCCTGCAGAACACAATGTTTATTTCCATATTCTTTTACCTAAAAAGGAAAATGTGGTATTAAATATTTATGATGTAATTGGACAAAAAATTTATTCTGCTGAAATAAATGTTGATGGGGTTGTTAATTACCAAGTAAATTTAGAGGAATTTGCTACAGGAAATTACAAATACTTGGTTATTGGCAAAACTCAAATTTTTAACGGACAGTTTGTGAAGGTGGGGGTTAACAAATAATGCAATTAATTGAAAATAATGGGAAGCTTTTTATTGGTTTAAAACTTCCTATTATTTTCTTTTAAAATTAGTAAATATCAATCTATGAAAAATTTCAAAAAAGAATTAGTAATAAATAAATTTATTACTGGACATTTTCAGGAAAAAAAACAAAAAATCGAAATAATTGTACCACATATGGAAACGCATATGAATTTCTACAAGCAAAATTCCTACAAGGAAAGCATTGTAGATATTAAATACATTGAGAATTCACAAAATAAAATCATTGCTTTTTTATAAAGCAATGGCAATAAACCACACCACAAAATGACAGAAAAATTTTTCAACAAAGAGGAAGGTATCCTATATTTTAAAGTAAGGGGTGATGTAACATTTGAAAAGATGATTGAAAATGTTGAATCATTAGGAAATGACTCGACATTACCAAAAAAATTGAAAATATTAGAAGATTCCAGATTAACAAAAGATTCAAACTTAAAGGTGGAAGAATTACCAGCAATTGCAGAAAAGTTGCAAGAATACCTTGGAGATTTTCATTCTATTCGTCATGCTGTTGTGCATGAATCGGCAATAAACACTGCAATAGCAATGGTATTTAATAAACTTTTCAGTTACAAAAATTATGAAATAAATGTGTTCTCAACTATTGAGGGGGCTAAGACTTGGTTGGGTTAATAAAAATAGGGAATAATTTTCACTAAATGGAAACTGAATCAGCAAAAAAGCAAAAAAATTCGATAACAGAAAAAATTAGCCTGATCGAAAAATTGGGAAAAAAAGAATGTTTTTTCCTTTTGCTAATGTTTTTGGCAATTTTGCTAATAGCATTAGTTTCTTTTTGAAATTAAAAGAATATTTTCTCATTAAAAAAACAGGCTGTTTTGAATTTTTCAACCAATCATTTTCATAGGATAAACTCAAAGATTTTTTATTAATATCTAGAATTCAATTCTAAATATTTTATTGTTTTTTTTAAAACAAGGAAAAAAATGACGAAATAGTATTTTTTTAAACTAGGCTAAAACACCTGGAAAAAAAAATCCACCTGTTTTCACATATTTTTCTTCATATTACGAAAAATAAATTTCGGCAGCACATTTCCTCAACCAATCCGACTTTTTCTCAAATCCCACAATCCAACAAAATCAACCACAATAAGTATTACACCTACGGAAATTAAGGTATATCGCCTGTTGTCTCCAAATTAGCAACTTGCTAATTTTAGGAACGAAATTTAATATTAAAAAAATGGAAAACTTCTACCCTACTAAACTAACGCCAATTAATCTTATGAAAACAAAAAAAAATTCCTTAAAAGCACTTTTTGCTATTTGCTTCTTTTTACTTTTGGCTTTCTCTTCTAATGAAGGTAGGGCGCAGGTAACTACAAATTCCAGCTCAGGTTTAGCCGCAACATATACAAGTTTGGCTTCTGCCATCACGGCATTAAATGCTGCAACAATTACGGCACCTGTTACAATAACTTTAACCGGGGACGAGACAGCCCCCGCTGGTGGATATTCCATAACTCAATTATCTGGAACTGCTACAAATACTATAACAATCCAGGGAAGTGGCAGTACGATTACAGCTTTTTCACCACAAGTCGCAGGGCAAAAGTATGATGCAATTTTTAAAATTGTGGGAGGAGATTGGATAACAATTCAAAATTTCACAATGAAAGAGAATAGTTTAAACACTGTGGCTACATTGGCCAATAATACCATGACGGAATGGGGTGTTGGTTTATTTGCAACAAGCACTACAAATGGAGCACAAAACAATACAATCCAGAATAATATTATTACACTAAGCAGTTCTACTTCATATCAAAATGCTATTGGAGTTTTTTCTAATACAGCATCATCCGCCACTAATACCGCTCAGGCAGCCGCCTCTATTGCGGGAACCAATTCGTTTAATAAAATATATGGTAATACGATTTCTGGAGTTGCTTGGGGAGTTTATTTTCTTGCACCTGCTCAAACAGCTACAGTGTTTGAAAGTGGAAATGATATTGGAGGTAGTTCTTTGTCAACTGGAAATAACATTACCTATGGAAAATCAAATACAGCTGGTGATTTAGGGTATACAAGTTTTTCTGGAACCACCCCTGCTGGAGTATATTTTAGAAATGCAGTTGGTAGTTCTGTAAGATTTAATACCATTAATTCACAAACTGGATTAACATTAACTTCTGCTGGTATTATTTGTGCAAATGGAACTGCGCCTGCTGGGATTACCTATACTTCAAATTTCAGTAACAATACAATTACAATAACAAATACTTTTACAACTGCAGTCTCTGGAATTGTTTTTGGTTCGGGTTTAGCCACAGGAACAATAGTTGGCAGCAACAATACAATTACAATAAATCAAACTGCAACTGCAGCAGTTTCGGCCGCAATTAATGGGATAAAGGCTAGCTATGCTTCAGCAACGAATACCTGCAGTTCTAATACAATTGTAATTAATCAAACGGAAACAACAGGTGCACTTTCTAGTACTACATATGGCATTAACATTGCTGGCGCGTCAACTACATTAACAGCAAACTCCAATAATATTACTATCAACCAAACTGGTTCTGGAACTGGGACTATTACTGGTGCTACTTATGGAATTGATTATTCTGCTGCAGCTACTACTATTAATTCTTTAAGTAATACGGTACTAGTAAACCAAACTACAGGCGTAGTAAATGGTATTATAAATTCTATTGCGGGATTAAATGCAACCAGTGCTGCTACCACTTTAAATATTGGTAGCGCCGGCAATGGAAATACTATAACTTTGAAACAAGAAATTTCTGGTTCTGGATCCTATGGTACTTGTTCTGTTACATATATTAATGCGGCTTCTTCAAGCGCGACTTTAAATATAGTAGGTAATACAATTAATAATACAGGTTCAGCTCAACGTTCCACAGGGACTACCACGGCAATTAGTCATAGTGGTACTATTACATCAGCATTGACTGTTAACAATAATACAATAAATTCAAATCTAGGAACAACAGGGCCAGCATCTCTTTATGGTATTTATTCAAATGGATCAACAGGAAGTATTCCAACATATAATATTACAAATAATAATATTACGTTTACAAATACTACCTCCGGTTCTACAGTATATGGTATTTATAATACTGATGGAGGATCAACCGCAAATAAAATTTTAACAGGAAATACAATTTCAATTTCTGGAACTGCAATTTCAACAAATGGAATGACACTTGGATATTCAAATGCCTATTCTGTTTCTGGAAATACATTCAATTTAATTTCAAACTCCACTGCAGCAACCCAATTGGCCGGTATATTTTTTAACACTACAGCTCTAGGAGCCCATTCGGTTACAAACAATACTTTTGCGGCACTTAATCTTACAGGGATGTTAACAACATCTCCAATTGTTGCAGCAATAACATTATCAATGGGAAACGGTGTTACAATATATGGAAATATTGTAACAAATATTGCAATTGGTGCTGCAGGAAGTACAGGATCTCCAACAATAGATGGCATATTGATTTCAGGAGGAACATTGACAAATGTATACCAAAACAAGATATATGGTATTTCTTCTTTATGCTCAGGTGCTACAGGGGTAGTAAATGGAATTCGCATTACAGCAGGCACGACCAATAATATTAACAACAACTTAATTGGAGGATTAACGGCAACAGCTGCTTCAAATCCAGATGCTATCAGGGGGATTTCTATTACTTCTACGACAGCCTCATCAACGAATAACATTTACTACAATACAGTATATCTTACAGGAACAGGCGGAGCAAACTTTGGAGGCTCTGGTATTTACCATGCTACCAATGCCACAGCAACAACTGCCGCATTAAATTTAAGAAATAATATTATCGTTAATAAC
Organism: Bacteroidota bacterium; assembly: GCA_013377115.1. Taxonomy (GTDB): domain Bacteria; phylum Bacteroidota; class Bacteroidia; order Bacteroidales; family CG2-30-32-10; genus Cfx2-01. Next base: position 60,321 of record JACAAW010000004.1, read on the forward strand.
TGTACTCCTTCTGGAACAGGCTTGGCTGTTGCTTTTAGAAGAAGTAATACCTCTCTAACTAATTATGCCGCAACCTCAAACAATAACTTGTTTTACGGAAGCAATATTTTTACTGATGGAACCAATACTGATGCTACTTTGGCAGCATTTCAAACACGCGTTGGACCAACAAGAGATGCTTTATCAAAAACAGAAAATATTTCATTTGCCAGCACCTTAGGTTCTGATGCCAATTATTTACATTTTGCTGCTGGAGCAATAAATTTAGCTGGTGGTTTTGCTGCACCAATTTCAGGTTATACAACAGATTATGATTTAGAAACGCGAGATGTATCCACTCCAGATATTGGAGCAGATGAATTTGTACAAGGCCTTGCAGCAGTGCCAACAATTACTTCATTTACACCAGCCACGCTTTGTTTTGCTGGTGGACAAACTGTTACAATTACAGGAACCAACTTTACTGGAATTACCTCAGTGAAGTTTAATGGAACAAATGCAGCTTCTTATACTGTAATCAGCACCACATCAATTACGGCAATAACACCCCCAAGCATTACTGCTGGAGCAATAACTGTAACCAATAGTGGCGGTACCGCCACTTCTGCAACTAATTACACTGTTGTAACCGCACCTACAATTGGTGTAACAACAAGCTTGGCAATTTGCTCTGATCAAAGTGGATCTCCACTTACTGCCAATGGAGGATCAACCTATGCTTGGACACCTGCCACAGGTTTGTCTGCAACTGTTGGCACAACAGTAACTGCAAATCCATCAACAAACACAACATATACCGTTACCGGAACTGATGGCAATGGTTGTTTTTCAACAGCATCAACTACTGTAACAGTAAACCCTGCCCCTTCTGCAGTAACAATTACCCAATCACCAGCAGCTGTTTGTGCTGGTTCGGTTGCAACTTTGACGGCAAGTGGGGGAACAATTGCAAGTGCTGTTACGGGAACTATTGGAACAAATATTTCATTAACTTCTGCAACTACACAACCTACTGCTTTTTGTAATAGATGGGGGAATTATTGGAGTCAAACAATTTATACGGCAGCTGAATTGACAGCTGCAGGTTTTAGTGCAGGAAACATTAACTCATTAGCCTATAACATAACAAGCTTGGGGGATGCAGCAACAAATGCTAATTTAAATATTAAAATTGGTGCAACATCAATTTCTACCTTTCCAAGTACAACATATTTATCAACAACAGGCTTTACTAGTGTTTATGGCCCCAGCACATATACACATACAGCAACTGGTTGGCAAACAATAACGTTTAATACACCTTATGTTTGGAATGGCACTTCAAATATTGTAATAAATATTACAATGGATGGAGCCAATTTAACAAATAATTCTATTTCCTATTACACTACGACTTCTGGAAATACAACCATCTGTACTTCTTCTGGATACACAGCTGGAGTAACAACAACTGGCACAACATCCACTCAAAGATTAGATATTAAATTTGCTGCAACAGGTAGTTCTAATTCACCAATCACCTGGTCTCCAACCACAAATCTATTTTCTGATGCAGCTGCAACAACAGCCTATACAGGTGGAGCATCTAATGTGGTTTATGCAGTAAATACAACAGGGACAGCTTATTCTGCATCCGCATCAAATGGAACCTGCTCTACTTCTGGAACAATTACTACCAATATTAATCCATTACCAGTAATTTCTGCTTCAGGCGCAACTATTTGCAATGGAGGATCAACCACATTAACAGCATCTGGCGGAACAAGCTATGTTTGGGTGCCTACAACTAGCCTTTCAGCAACAACTGGAAATCCGGTAACAGCCAATCCAACCTCTACAACAACTTATACCATTACTGGGACTTCAAGTGGTTGTATTGGAACAACAACAGCAACCGTTACTGTAAATTCTCCAGTTCTTATTACTTCTCAACCAGTAAATCAGGTAATTTTAGATGGAGCAACTGCTACTTATAGCTTGGTTGCTACAGGAACCGGATTAAGTTACCAATGGCAAGAAAATACAGGTTCAGGTTTTGTTGATATTAGTGGAGAAACAAGCGCTACGCTTAGCTTTACAGGAACTGCATCAATGACCGGTTATCTTTACCAATGTATTGTTTCAGGTGCATCACCATGTTCATCGGTAACTTCAAGTTCAGCATTATTAACAATCAGTTCCATTAGTATTACAAGCCAACCAGCATCTACTGCAATTTGCAGCAATGGCATAGCGACCTTTTCCATTTCAACTTCGGGTGGAGTAACGTCTTATCAATGGCAAGTAAATACTGGCTCTGGATGGTCGGATATGTCTGGTGAAACTGGAACTTCTATTTCTGTTAGCGGACTTACATCCGCAAATACTGGAACTCAATATCAATGTATATTAAATGCAGGTGCTGTAACATCAAATACGGCTGTTTTAACAGTTTATGATGTTGTTGCTATTGGAACTCAGCCTTCAAATCAAACAACTTGCTCCAACGCTCCTTCTATTGCTTTTTCAGTTAGTGCAACAGGAAGTGGATTAACTTACCAATGGCAAGTATCAACAAATGCAGGTGCTTCCTGGTCAAATATTGGTGGAGCTACTTCAAGCACCTATACCATCAGTACGCCAGGCATTGCATTAAATGGAAACGAATATCATGTAATAGTTTCAGGGTCATCGCCATGTTCGGCTGTTACTTCAAATACAGTTACTTTAATAGTTATAGGTGTTTCAACAGCTGCATCTTCAGGTTCTATTTGTGCAAATACTGCTGTTGTCCTCACAGCCACTCCAACTGCTGGATCGCCAACATTATCTTATAGCTGGTCGGGTATCGCGGCTAGTGGTGCATCAACACCAGTAACTGGCAATCCTGCTTCTATTACGCCAACAGCTGCAGGAACTTTTACATATACCTTAACTGCGACAGGTGGTACTTGTACATTGACAAGTACGCAAATTGTTACAGTTAATGCTTTACCTAATATTACAAGTGCAACTGCGGCTCCAGCGACAGTTTGTAATGGGGATGCTATTACTTTAACTGCTGCAAGCTTGCAGGCTAATATTGGAACTGCTGCTATTGGGACAGGATCTACTACTGCATCAAGTTATGACAATCCATTTTATTCTTTATGGTCAAACACCCAGGAGCAAATTTTGGTTAAAGCTTCGGAACTTTCAGCTGCAGGTTTAGTAGCAGGTAATTTAACTTCATTGGGGATGGAAGTTACTTCTGGTACAACCATTATGCCTGATTTTACATTGAGTTTGCAGGCGACAAGCTCCAATACCCTAACAACACTAGCGAGTAACGGCTGGAGTAATGTATACACAAACATTTCAGGACTCACACCAGTAATTGGAGTGAATACTATTAATTTTTCAACTCCTTTTTATTGGGATGGTTCAAGTAATCTTCTATTAAAGTTTTGTTGGGGAAATAGTGGTACAACAGCAACACAAAGCAATACTGTAAAAGCGGATGTAACAACATATGTATGCAGTATTAATGCGCATAATTCTATTGGGACTTCAGGAAGTTCAATTTGTGCCTCAACCACATTTTATTCGAGTTATTCAAACCGGCCTAAATTTATTTTTGGAGGTCAAGTAGGAACCAATCAAACAGCTAGTTACAACTGGTCATGGAATTCTACACCAGCAGTAAATACAGCTACAGGAACAACAACAGCATCAAATGTTGGCGTCTCCGCAGCAAGTCAATCGTTTACTGTAACGGCAACAAATCCATCCTCAGGATGCAGTGCCACACTTACTACGTCTCCAATTACTATTTATCCTACTCCAAGTGCTCCTGTAGCAACAAATACCAATCAGTGTGGAACGCAAACACCTACTTGTTCGGTTATTGGAAGCGGCATTAATGGGAATACTTTTCAATGGTACTTGGTTGCAAGCGGAGGGAGTCCTATTAGTGGACAAACTGGAACGAGTTTAAGCAATTATCCTGTTTCAGCAACTACCACATTTTATGTATCTGAAACCAATGGAACTTGCTCCAGTTCTAGGACAGCAGTATCAACTACTTTCACTGGGCCACCAACTGTAAATATTTTGGCTGGCACAAATCCATTATGTTCTGGAAGTTTAACTTCACTAACTGCTTCAAGCGCAAACTCAGACTATACCTATACTTGGTCAAATAGTTTAGGTTCTGGAAATTCAGTTTCAGTTAGTCCAGCTACCGCTACAACTTATTCTGTTAGTGCTGTTGATAATAGTGGTGGTTCTTATAATGGATGTGTAAATTCAGGAACAGTTTCGGTATCAGTTAATCCAGTACCAACAGCCGTCACAGCAGCAGTATCAGCTAGTTCAATTTGCAATGGAAATGCTGTGAATTTAACTTCTTCATCAATTTCTGGAAATAATCCAATTAATTATACTCAAGGATTTGAAACATTCCCACCAACAGGTTGGACTATGATAAATGCTGGTTCAGGTAATGCATGGATAACAAGTACATCATCTCATTCAGGTGTTCGAGCAATACAGTATACTTATAATGTTTCTAATGCTGGAAATGCATGGGCTATTTCTGTTGGACATTCTTTAACAGCTGGAATAACTTACACTATTTCCTATTGGTATAAGGTCGCTTTGGCATCCTATCCTGAAAAATTGAAACTAACAGTGGGTAGTCTTGCAACTGTAGCCGGACAAACAACTACATTATTAACTCAAGCATCATTAACAAATACAACATATGCTCAAGCTACAACAACTTATACGCCTTTAACGACTGGGATTTATTACTTTGGTTTGAATTGTTTCTCAGCGGCCAATATGGATATCTTATATGTAGATGATTTTTCAATTACTGGAACTGGTGCCCCAGCAAATTATTCCTGGACATCCTCTCCTTCCGGATTCACATCTGCCCTGCAAAACCCAACCGGTGTTTCGCCTGCAGCTACAACACAATATAATGTTACAGCAACAAATAGTTTTGGTTGTTCAGCATCAAATTCGGTTTCCGTAGTTGTAAATCCAAACATACCAGTAAGTGTATCAATAGCAACAACAGCAACCATAATTTGTGCTGGTTCTTCTGTTACCTTCACTGCTACGCCAGTAAATGAAGGAACATCACCATCATATCAATGGGATATCAATGGTTCTGACGTTGCTGGTGCTCCAAATAGCAATATCTTCACAACTTCAGGCCTAACAAATGGCCAAACTGTAAATTGCATTATGACATCTAATGCAGGTTCTTGCTTAACAAACTCACCGGCCATGTCGAATATTTTCACCATAACAGTTAATCCAAGTATCCCTGCAAGTGTTGCTGTTGCAGCAACATCAACTTCGATTTGTCCTGGAGATTCCATTACATTTACGGCGAGTCCAACAAACGGTGGCACCACTCCTACATATCAGTGGTACCAGAATGCGGTTACAGTTGGATCAAACAGCAATACTTTTGCATCTAGCGCATTAGCAAACAGCGATAATATAACTTGCGTTATGACATCAAATGCTTCAGGTTGTTTAACAAACTCACCTGCCACCTCAAATCCTGTTTCAATTACTTTAAATACTCCAAGTCCGGTTTCCACTCTTACTAGTGGTGATATGATTTGGAATGGCAATACAAGTAATGATTGGACCAATACTTCTAACTGGTATGATTATTCAAACTCTTATTCTATTGCTACTGCCCTACCAACTTCCATTTCGAATGTTATTATTCCAAAAAATGGGACTTGCGTTAGCAGTCAACCTTCAATTTCTAATGGCGATTTCAACAATATTGTAATTGAACCAAATGCTACCTTAAATATGAATTTGGGCACAATCAATGTTTTGGGAAACTGGACCAATTCTGGAGCTTTTATCCCAAATTCCAGCTCAGTATATTTTAATGGAAATACCCCGCAAACAATTCACTCAAATGGGGGCAGCTTCAATAATGTTACTTTTAACAATAACAGTGTTGGAAACTCAGGAATTATTATTAATGACCAAATGACAATTGATGGTACTGGAACATTTACAAATGGAATTGTAAATTATTCTGGAACCGGAACATTGAGTTTTACAAATATTGCTACTTGCCCGAATGGTGGTTCAGCAAACTCTTTTGTAAATACTTCTGGAGCGAATTTCGTCAGTAAAACTGGAACTGATGGATTTATTTTCCCTGTTGGTGAAATTGATAGTTTAGGAAATAAAGTTTGGGCACCAATAGAAATTGCAGCACCAGCATTGAGTTCAACCATTACTGCTGATTACAACTTTGTGGCATCGCCAAACAATTTTGATCCCGATTTTATGTGCAATTTGAATGATCTAGCCAATACCAGTGGAAAAGAATATTGGAATCTCACAACAGATGCTGCAACACCAGACGTCACTCTTTACTGGAAAGACGGAATAAGAAGCAATATTAATTCTATTATTGATTTATTAGTTGCCCATTTTGAAAATTGTGGTGGAACTGATAAATGGGTTAGTAAAGGTGGCTTCGTTTCTGGGAATTTATTTAGTGGTTCAATTGCCAGCACAATTCCATTCACAAATTACAGCCCGGTCACTTTTGGAAGTTTATCAAGTCCTTTGCCTATTTCATTAACCAAATTCACTGCTTCCTGCATTGGAAATGGTGTTGAAATTAATTGGACTACAGCCAGCGAAACAAATAATAATTATTTCACTATCGAACGCAGCATAGATGCACAATCTTGGGAAGCCATCAAAACAATTAACGGTGCTGGCAATAGTAATCATTCAATTAATTATTTGTTCACTGATAAAAATTCAATTAATGGCAAATCATATTATAGATTGAAACAAACCGATTTTGATGGAAAATTCACTTATTCATCAGTTGTAAATGTTAATTGCCAATCTGAATCTTCTGCTGAAATTATAGCTTATCCAAATCCAGCCGAATACAATGTTTATTTCCATATTCTTTTACCTAAAAAAGAAAATGTGATATTGAATGTTTATGATGTAATGGGACAGAAAGTATTTTCGACGGAAATAAGTGTTGATGGCATGCAAAATTACCAGCTCGATTTAGATGGATTTGCTAACGGAAATTACAGATATATGGTAATTTCTAAAAACCAAATATTTAATGGTCAGTTTGTAAAAGAAAATAATAGAAAATAATTTAGGTTGGTTGAAATAATGGGAAGTTGTTTTTAGGTGCATACTTCTCATTATTTTTTCTCCATGATTAAACATTATTGATAAAGCAATTTTTAAATTTGGTTGAAAAAAATGAAGATAAATAAAATTAGCCTGTTCAAAAAATTGGGGAATAAGGAGAATTTTATTCTAATACTAATGCTGTTAGCAGCATTGCTAATAGCATTAGTTTCCATTTCTTAAAATATCCTCTATTAACTTGTATACGAATGTAACGACTATGATTAAAGAATCCGAAAGAATCGAAACAATTATAAAAACCATCCCTAAAGTAAAAAAAATATTAAAATGGGGAGGCAATTGGGAATCAATAAAATTCTTGTGTGAACCAGTTGGATTGATAAATCCTTCGCTAAAAGAACAACCCAGCGAAGACGATTTTTTGCTTGATCAAACTTATTGGGAACTGAAATTAATTGAAGCTCGATAATTCCTTATAATTATTTTTCTTTGGAATGGGTAAACAACGAAATTCATCATTTTTACCTAAAACGTTTAATTTATTATTACAAAGATCTAATTTCCACCAGAATTCCATCTTTTCAATATTTAAACAGATACAAAATCCTGAAAATTTTAACAAATTCTGTCTTTTTTCTGCAATTTTCTCCCAATTCGTAAAAAAAATATAGCTAAACCATATTTTTCCACCCATAAAATAAGCTAAAATCAAATTTGTAGCAAAAATATTTAAATAGCACTTTTTCAATTCGCCTATTTATATTGAATTTCAACAAAAAAACAACCCTAATTTTACTACATGAAAGGTGTTTTACCTATAAGATTTTAAGTGGTTTTCTTATTGCCTATGCTTTTATCATGCATTATTTTTGCCCTCACCAATATCAATGGTTTCAACAACTAAAACATTTTAGTTTTAATATTGTAAAATACTTAATTATAAAACAAATTAGTAATAAATACAATTAACATTTTCCCCAGAGTTTTCATTGGTTAATGAAAATTCTCTCATCACAGCAAAAAAACTTATTATTTATAAAAACAAAAAAATGAAAACAAAATTCTTTTTTTACATTTTCATCTCTCTTAGTTTAATTTTTTCAAATGCAATTGCTAATAAAATTAATAATTGCAATCAATTATTACCGAACACCAAACCATCCATTGAAAATCCTCAACTGCTATTAGCGAAAAATTCAACAAAAGGATCTTCTAAACTTGATAGCAATTTATCAGAAAAATTAGTTTATGTTTCTATCGATAATTCTTATTTTATTTTTGAGAGTCATCATCCAAAAGAAAAACAAACTCTTTCCTCTGATTTGGTTGTTGCTTCGCAAGTTCTGTCAGACAAAACAACTTTTCAAATTGAATATTTTGAAATTTTTAACACAAAGGAAAATGCTAATTTAAAATTGAATGGAAATAAAAAAGAACATTTTTACACTTGCCTAAAGGAAAGTAATAAAATGGATATCTATGATAGTTATTTTAATGGAAATAATTGGTCAACTCCGCAAATAATGAATAGCAATATTAATTCGAAATATAATGAAACCAGTGCATGCCTTTCTCCTGATGGTAAAACACTTTACTTCACCAGCGACAGAAAAGGTGGTTATGGTGGATTAGACATCTGGAAATCTGAGCTTTTAGATAATGGCGAATGGGGACCAGTAAATAATCTTGGACCAACTGTTAACACTGCTTCTGATGAAGAATCTCCTTATGTACTTGCCGACAATGTAACAATGTATTTTAGTTCAAAAGGACATAACAGCACTGGCGGTTTCGATGTTTTTTATTCAACTCAAACTGATGACGGTTACTGGAGCAATGCCATAAATGCTGGAATTACAATCAATACAAAGGAAGATGAATTGCATTTTAAAATCTCAACCGACGAAAAATATGCATTTTATTCAAAAGCAAATGCTAGTAGCAACAAGAATTATAAAATTATCAAAACTCAATTCGATCCAAACTCTGTTTCGATGAGATAATTTTTTCAAAATCGTTATTATCTAAATATTTTCAATGCTTTTCGCCAAATGGTTGAAAAGCATTTTTTTGTATTTAGCCGAACCTTTTTCCCGAACCTTATTGCCCTGCAGAACGAAAGTGAAGCATCATATCAGAGACGAAACCTCCCATCGCTAGGCGGAATTTGCAATTCCGCCTTACTAATTGTTGAATTTGTAATT
>JACAAW010000040.1 GCA_013377115.1 Bacteroidota bacterium
AAAACGAACCTGCTTGGACTGTACCGCCTCCTACTTGTAAATTCACCAAACCAAAAGAATTGGTGGTTGCTGTTTGACTTTCCTGATACAAAATTGCTCCAGTTGAAGTCAAATCATGAATCGTTAATAAAAACGATACAGGCTGATTTGCTATTATCAATCCTGTATTATCTCTGCATACTGCCTGATAATTAAATTTTTCTGGCGATTGTGAAAATAGCTGTATTGACAGAAATAGCATTACTAAAAACGTAAGATTTTTTTTCATGGGAATATATTTTATATTATTTAATTCGAAATTTTCGAAATTTTATAAGTTTTATTAAAATCATTGCCACTGGTGATTCGCATATAATAATTGCCTGTGGCACAGCTTCGCATATCTATTTCCATTTTCAGAAATCCATCAAATTTCGAAACAATTGTTTGCTGATGAATGCATTGTCCTAGAATATCATACAATCCAATAGAAAACTCACGATTGGATGAATTGGAAATACTTAGCGTTAAATTCGCATTGGTTGGATTGGGATAATAGGAAATGCTAATTCCATTTTCTGAATTTTCTATTACATTAATCCATGAATCCAAAAAGGGCTGCTGAAAACCTTGCGTAAGTATATTATTTGAATTATTCATTGTCAGGATTGCAAATTCGCCCAAGGTGTAATCCACTTCAAAATTAACCCCGTCAAAATAACTTCCTCCCGAACTGCCTATAACAGAACGTTCAATGGATTGACCTTTTACACTACTAACTAAAAGAAAAATCCCGAGAAAAAATAGGTAGGTGCATTTTTTCATTTTATCATATTTTTAAATTTATCAAAATCCAATCAATAACTAACTCACTAATTAACTAAATAACCAAATAACTATTCAACCCAATAAACAATCGATAAATTTAAACCTTTACCAGAAAAATAAATAGCGTATATTTACCTGAAATCAATAGAGTAAAATACCTGTCAAATATTTCACAACAAAAGAAAAAGAACTATTGGCATGGGATATTTTTAGTTAAGTAATAAAATTAAACCATAATATTTGCGTATAGGAATTCTTACGTCATGCTGAACTCGTTTCAGCATCTTAAGGGAAGAAAAAATCAAAGATTCTGTAATAAATTCAGAATGACTTTTTGATTTTTTCTTCCATCATCCTATAATAAAGTGAAGTCATACGGAACTCGTTTCAGCATCTTACCAATCAAAAAATGCCTTTAGGCATGAAATATTGGTAAAAAAATAAAATCAAAACCTTTATAAGTGCCCAGCCAGTTGGCAGGCAAGCGTAGGTAAGTAATTTGAGAAATTCTTTATTTCGAACTCACGTTAATTTAAAAATGTTCAAAGGATGTTGAAATTTTTAAAAAGCAAATTAGTGAATCCTTATAAAGATCAATAGCCACGTCCTTCAAGGCGTGGTTATTGAAGAAGAAAAAGCAAAGTGGACTTTAGTCCAACCAAAAGAATAAACAATTTTAAATCTTTATTTCAATCTATCCTTAAAAACCTTCTCAAACTTTTCAATTTTTGGCTGGATCACCATTTTACAATAAGGTTCTTGTTTATTATTGTTATAATAATTTTGGTGGTATTCTTCCGCTTTATAAAAAACATGAAATTCACTTAATTGGGTAACAATTGCCTTTGAATATACTTTTTCTTTATTCAATTGTTCTATTAAACTTTCGGATAATTGGCGTTGCTGCTCATTTCTATAAAAAATAACGGAACGATATTGTGTTCCAATGTCAGCTCCTTGCTGGTTTAGAGTGGTTGGATCATGAACGGTAAAAAACACTTTTAAAATTTCATCTAAAGAGGTTTTTGTATTGTCATAAGTAATTTGCACTACCTCAGCATGTCCAGTTGTTCCATTACAAACTTCACGATAGGAAGGATTTTTTACTGTTCCTCCTGAGAAACCAGATTCTACATTAATTACACCAATCAGCTTTTCATAAACAGCCTCAACACACCAATAACAACCACCTCCAAGTGTAATGGTGTCAATTTTTGAAGTTGTATTTTTTTGTTCTTTCTCACTTATAAATTCTAATGATAATGAATTGACACAATACCGCATTCCTGTTTCGGTAGGGCCATCATTAAACAAATGACCCAAATGCCCGCCACATTTTGCACAAATTATTTCGGTGCGCTGCATCCCGAGAGAATTATCAACAATAGTTTTTATCTTCCCTCCCGCAATTTCTTTATCAAAACTTGGCCAGCCACAATGCGAATCGAATTTCATTTCATCTGTAAAAAGCTCATTTCCACAACCCGCGCATTTATAAATGCCTTTTTCTTTATTCAATAATAATTCTCCAGTAAATGGTTTTTCTGTTCCTTTTTCTCTAAGAACATAATATTGTTGATCTGATAATTGATTTTTCCATTCATTTTCAGATTTCTTAACTGCGAAGTCACTATTGCTATTTTCCATGTCTTTCTTTTGTTTAGATGTTTGTCCACAAGCAAGCATTGTTGTTAAAAAAACAATCAACACAAATATATTTGAAATCGTTTTTATTTTTACCATGATAATTATTTTCCGAATTAGAAAAATACAAATCCATAATTTTAAATTAACTATCAAATTTACTATTTATAATTATTCCAAACAAACATTAAGAGAAATAAATCTTTACTCCATTATCAACTCATTATCGATAATTTTGACTAAAACACCTCTATAAGGAAGCATTTTTCCGAATTCAAACAAACACACAATATCTCCATTATTGAGTTTTACCATGTCACTATAGGCACTCTTCTTTTTGAAAACGAAGATTCTCTTTGTCCAGTTTTTTCCTTCATTATAACTAACTGAAATGGTTAAATTCTTTCTTCTATTTTTATTTAAAGGATTTGAAAACAACAGAATATTTGGACTAAAAGAATACCGCAACAATGAACCCTGACAAATTGGTTCAATTAGAGTGCTATCTATGATTGGACTTGTCCAGGTTTCACCACCATCTTTACTAATACTAATTTTTCTTTTCGAAATGGACTTTTCATTGTTACGCATGTTTAACAGAAGGTCTCTATTTAACAATTCTGCTACCGTGCTTTCATCTGTGTTTTCACCTGGAACACTTCCTCCAAGTTTCCATGAAAACCCGGCATCATCCGAATAGATTACGTGCGAAACATGATTTTTATTCCCCAAAATTGTGTGGTTACACGGAACAAGGATACGATTTATATTTTTTTTCTGCTCCAATTGTATTGCGTGTACTGGTCCTGTAGCATACCATTGCCAATTATTTAATTTAACTGAAGTCGTGATTTCTTTTGGCTGCTCCCAGCTTTCGCCCTCATCTTTCGATTCAAGAACAAAAACTTTATCATTATTCATTGTCGCCAAAACAATGACGTTTCCATTTGTATTATTTATTACTGGACTTGGATTTCCACAAGTATTTTTCCCATTATCCCAAACAACTTTTAATTTGCTCCAGGTTTTACCATTATCCTTTGAAGTTTTCATAACAATGTCAATATTGCCATTGTCAAAAAGGCTCCTTCTTCCTTCACAAAATGCAAGTAAATTATTTCCCTTTGTTTTAATTATTGTGGGAATTCGATATACATGGTATCCCTCTTGATGGTTTTTAAAAACATACTGAATTTCTGATGCATTAACTTCGATCAATACATTTGCAAAAAGAAATAAAAACAAAAAGTGAAGTTTCATTTAATCAATGGTTTTCATCATTCACTTTTATTTAAAGAATACCAATTAACTCTTCATATGCTTATTAATCATTGCTAATAACTCATCTTGAATAATAGGTTTTGAAAGACTGTCATTACAACCTGCTTCTAAAGCCATATTTTTATCAAAAGTCAAGGCAAAAGCAGTTTGTGCAATAATAACTACATCTTTATTAAATTCCCTAATCTTTTTGGTTGCTTCGTATCCATTCATTTCGGGCATTTGGATATCCATAAGAATTAAATCGATGTCAGGATTGTTTTTGCAAGCCTCAACAGCAGCAGTTCCTGTTCCTACTTCAATTACATTATTACAAAATGTATTAACTGCAATTGAAACAAGCATCATAGATATTTCATCATCTTCAGCTATTAATATTTTCATATTTGGCAAATTATTTTTTGATTCTAAAGGTAATATTTTTTCTTCAACTATTAATGTTTCTTTTATTTCAGTATTGTATGGGATTGTAAAATAGAATGTGGAACCAATATGCAGATCACTTTTCAACCATATCTTTCCTCCAAGAAGTTCTACGTATGCTTTAGAAATAGACAAACCCAAACCTGCGCCCTGGTGAGCCATTTTATCTACAATTTCAGCTTGAATAAATCGCTCAAAAACAGCCTCTTGCCTATGAATTGGAATTCCAATACCTGTGTCTCTGATAAAAAACTCTAATAGAGAATTATTACTTTTTGTTTTCAATTCATAACCAAATTCAATAACACCAAGACTCGTAAATTTAATTGCATTTTTTACCAGATTTGCTAAAATGGCATATAATTTCTCTTGATCGCAATAAATTATTGCATCTTTTCCTTGTAGAGTAGTTCTTTTTGAAAAAAGAATTCCTTTTTTATCAATCTCTGGTTTGAAAAAATTATAAATAAATTCTACCTGATCATTAATATTCGTCTCTGACATTTTTATTGTTACCTGTCCCGATTCTATTTTAGAAATATCAACAATATCATTAATAATATTTAGCATTCTTAAACCACTCTTCTGAATTATTTTGATATATTCTTGTTGTTTTTCACCTGTCAATTTTGGTTCTTTAAGTAAATCCGCAAAACCTAAAATACCATTCATTGGTGTTCTAATTTCATGACTCATATTTGCCAGAAATGCTGATTTTAACCGATCACTTTCTTCTGCTTTTTCTTTTGACTTAATTAAATCTTTCTCTGCACGTTTTTGGTCAGTAATATCATGAAAAGTCCATATCCTTCCGTAGTTCTTCCCATCTTTGCCAAGAACTGGCGCAGAATACCGATCTAAAATAACACCATTATTAAATTCAATTTCATCTCTGCTTGATTCCTGATTATGATCATATAAATACAACACCTTCGCTAGAAACTTTTCCGGATGTTTTGTCATGCCAACAACATGTTTGAGCAATAAGGAATCGTCCTCATTTTCAATAATTTCCTGAGGAATATTAAATAATTCTATCGCTCTCTTATTTATTAGGATTCTTTTTTGATTTTCATCAATTACTAAAACGGCTTCAATTGTTGCATTTGACTGTGCTTCCAATAGGGAGGATTTAGATTTATATGCTTCTTCCACTAATTTTCGATCAGTAATGTCACTCAAAGAAGTTACTCGAACAATTTTGCCTTTATAATGCATCATTTTTCCTCGCAACATACAAGGAAAACGTGTACCATCTTTTTTTAAAGCAGTTACCTCGTATGGTTCTTCATAGCCAGCTAACATGTTTTTCATTACCATATCTCTATCTTCCGGAGCGATCCATTCTGTTCCATAACGACCTTGTTCTGTGGCTTCTTCGTTTGAATAACCAAATATTTTTTCTGCTGTTTGGTTTTGTCCTATGCAAAGTCCTTTTTCCGATAAGAAAATAGATTCAAAAGCTGCCTCACTTAAACCCCGATACTTTTCTTTATTTTCTTCTAAATCAGCTTCAGCTTTTGCCCGCTCAATCAAGCTTGTTTCATATTGTACCTTCAAGGAATTATTCTCCAAACTCAATTCTTCAAGTAATTTGATAAGCTCTTCCTTGGTTTTATCCCTAAAATTTGGAATCATAGATTATTTTTTGAATTTACTCAAATACAAAAACGAATAATTCTTGTATTGTGCACCAATATTGGGGGTCAAGTCTATTGGATAGCACCTTAAGAAATATTTATAATTTCACTTACAAATATATAAAATTTACAATGCAAATGCTAGTATTTACATAAAAAATTAATACTGAAACTAAAAGCTCTGAATTATTTAAATGAATAAAACTACAAAGGCCTTGTAAAACATTCGTTAAACAAGGCCTTGTATTATATAAACCCTTAAATTTACTACAAATTATCAAGCAAAGTAGTTAAGTCTGCATCAGTGATCTGACTCAATATCACATCTATTGTGCTGCTAGAAGTTACATTTAAATTATTATTGAAACTATAAAGCTGACCACTTGAATTAATTGCAATACCCACAATTTTCACATCAGATCCATTTGGAATTATCCCTGAAACAGTATTATATACTTGCATCACCGTTTTTGTTGATGGGAAATAGATAAATATTCCAACATTGGTTAAATTATCAGTTGATGAAGTAAAGTTAATGGTATGGCCTGTTCCATTTCCAACACTCGAACCACAATTTATCCAACCCAACCTTGCAATAATTGCAGAATAACCATATGAAGTTGCTGCAAATACAGGATTATTGCTTGTAGTTACACCTAATGACGCTGGATTATCTGTCCAATCAGGATGAGAATTGGTTTCAAAACCATAAAATACGCGCATATAATTTTTTGGAGCTGTATTTGGCATTTCAATTGGAATACCGCAATTTGGACGAATTAAAAGTTCCTGTCCATCTTTAAAAGCACGTAAACGAATTTCGCCATCGGTTTCTAATAAATTTCCAGATGCAATTGTTGGCATCTGATAATAAATCATATCCTTGGGAGTATACAATTCAACTAATTTTACAGTATAAGGATAATTAACAGAATCGCCATTTGGAAACATTAAACAATTTTTGTCAGCCCAAATCTTAGTTCCTTGATTTCCAACAATTGGTCCGGTGCCAGAAGAATCGATTGTAAATTCTTGCTCATCTTGTTTTTTGGTATCCAAATAATTGTTTACAGAACTGTATTCATTCAAAGTTTTTTCTTCTGATGGTTCGATTCTATCTTTCTTACAACTGAAACTAATTGCAAAAAACAATACAATCAACATAGGGAGTAATGCGAAATTTCTTTTTGTATTTTTCATCGTTTTTGGTTTTATTTATTTTTTATCTTTAATGGATTAACTATAAGCAGGACATTTATTACTATTTCGGTTTTTGTAACCACTTTTTTGTTTACAACCAAAAATGTAAATAAAGCCTAAATCTAAATGTGTTTCCATAAATTTAATATTGTATCTATATTCCAAAAAAGGACGGAAACACTTATTATTGGTAATTCCAATTCCGCCTTCCAAATTCCAATTGTTTGGTTTTGCTCCAGCCATTGGTGATGCTTCTGCATTTATCCAATTATCGTAGGCACCATGCACCAAACCATAAATATTGAATTTTTGTTTTTTAATCACTTTTACTTCAACTCCCACACCACCAATAAATTCAGTAACTTTATTGAAAGCCGGATAGTAAGAAAGTTGGGGAACAATACTTACTCTTTTATTTGGGAAAATATTTCCTCTCAACCCAATCCCAAAACTCTCCGTTTGAAAATTATAAATTATTGAAGGACCAAGTCCAAAATTTTGGGCATTGATTTCAAATTGAACAGAAAGGAAAACGAATATTGAAATAAATATTGCTTTTTTCATAGTGGCTTTTTTAATTAGGAATCCTTTTTGTTTTTATAATAGGAAGAGAACAAAAAAAAGAAATTGGTTGCATTGGAAAATAAAAAAAAATAAAATACGGCGTAAACCCTCTTCATTAGTGACATTTTGGCAGTTTTCGGAATCCCTGTCAGAGTTTCCAAAAACCCTGTATCTGATTCCGAAATCCCTTTCACTTTTTCTAAAAACCCTCTCATTGAATCCTAAAAGCCTTCGGTTTTTTCCAAAAACCTTGAAGTAATATCCAAAAGAACTGCCGCTGTTTCCTAAAACCCTTTCGTTTAATACAAAACACCTTTGAATGTTTACGAAAGCCCTTGCAATCAATACAAAAGCCCTTTTGGTATTTCCAAAAGGGCTTAGATAATTTCCCAAAATGAGTACACTCGATTTCCTGGTGAGTAAGCCTCAAAAAAAATATCTTTTAGAATTTAATAAAAACACTTAACGAGGTTTTGTAAATTTTATTCTGCTAACTGTTTTGTATTCTAGGCTAGTTGCACCGTAAACAGATTTGACATAAGCTTTCACTGCAGTGGTAATATCGTATAAGCCTGTACCATCTTTATAAAGCACTTTGTTTCGATTGATTCGAGCATTTGTTAATGCCGTGATAGCATTGATGACAGCAGTGTTTTTTGTTTTCATTGAAGTAAGCAAGCTATTGAGAGCTGTGACTTTTAGATCGGCTTCGTTTGGATTGTAGCCGGGGTCGGAAGCCAACAAATTAATAAGTCTTGCAAGATTTGCAATGCGATTGTCGACATTCATTTGAGATGAAGAAATTTCTTTTGGTCCTAGTGCTTGCGTTAAATCTTCGCTTAAAATTGGGGTATCGGTAGTTGCATTATTCGGAAGTTTGGTTTTAGGTGTAGCTCTCTTGCCAGTTAGCTTTCGAATAATGGATTTGGCATCGGAAATTAATTCTTTTGTTACTTCTGAACTTTTGAGTGCCGAAAGAATACGAGTTATGAAAGGACTTAATGGATTGAGAATTATTTCGCGAGCATCAACTGCTGTAGAATAGAGATTTAACTTATCGGAAACCAATGCATTAGATGCTTGAGATGTTGTAAGCAAGGTATTTAATGCAGGGAGTTTGATTGAAACCTTTGAAGGATTGTAAGTTGTGCCGTAGCCAGTACAAATTGAAATTAATAATTCTAAGTTTCCAATGTTGATACTGTTACCAGTTTCGTGAGTAGCCATGATTTCTAGAGTTTATATTAATAATTATTGAATTATGAAAATAAAAAGTAGAAGTATGGAACCATAGTTTAGTGTTGGTGATTTTCTATTTTAACGAAGTATTGTTTTGATTATTGTATAAAGCGAAAAAAATAATTAAAAACCCGACAAAGACTTTATATCTATTGTCGGATACCCCACAAAAGGTAAACAATTAGTAACTAAACCAAATGTGGCGCAAAGATATAAAAATGTTTTTAATAATATATCTAACAATACGTTATAAAATAAATTTAACGACCAAATAGAATTAATGTAATATTAATTTTAAATTATTCTTGTTTGTCATTATTATTTCTATATTTGTAGAAGAATTTAAAGTAACAATTTCCATTTTAAATTAATTAGTAACCAAATTCATAAAGATGTAAGAAATTTAGGAAATATAAAATATAGCGTTTAGCTAGTTCTGATTCTGAAAACGACCAAATTTGAAAATCTCAGGAAATTAAGCAAAACGCCACGTGAAAGCGTGGTCGTTGCTTTACACTTGAGATTTGGTTCTTGGTCGGACCTCAGAATCAGCGTAGGTAATCTGGCCACGCTGTTTTTTTTATTAGATTTTAAAAAATAAAAGCAATAAAAAAACCGACCAGGGGTTCACAATCCCAAAGTCGGTTACCCTTCCGAGGTAACAAATAGTAATTAAACTAAATGCAGTGTAAATTTAATAATTATAATACGTTTTGCAATAGGTAATAGTATCTATTTTGAAACCGACCTACCCATGGTAGTTCCAGCGTAAATGGGAACCAAAACATTCATTACTTCTGATATCGGCGTTTATGATTATTAACAGCCAGTACTTTTCAATATTTTTTTTGTATCTTTTATTGAAATGCTGATTTATAATTAGATAATTCTATTTTACTATTAGGGTTATCATGCGATTAATTAGACAATTAATAAATTGAAAATAGAGGGGAATCGATGTTTATTTGAACCAAGTAAAATATTATTAAATAAAATTAAAAAAAATAAAATATGAAAAAGATAAAGTTCACAATTGCAATAATAATAGTTCTATTATGCTCTAATACAATAAATGCTCAACTTAAAATGTCAACTACTGGCAATATTATGGTTGCAACTTCCCCAGTTCCAGCGAGCAATATTAAGTTATATACTCTACAAACAGCAGCACCTAATAATACATGGAATCAATCAATAAACGGAACTGTTTCAAATATGAGAGCTGCAGGCTCTTGGTGTGCAGGTATTGCAGGAAGCGCAGCCTTTCCAACACCCTTAGGAAATTTAAGTTATGGTTTTGGTGTTTATGGTGGAGCTTCTAATGCTCTTTGGGGACAAAATTATGGTGTTTATGGTTGTGTTGGAGGAAGCAATGCAGGAGTTGGAGTCTTTGGTTCATCAAGATTAAGAACTCCAGTACAAGTTCCAGAAGATTACGCAGGTTATTTTAATGGAAATGTAAAAATAGGCATGTCAACGGCTGATTATTTACAAGTATATACAATAATAAATTTGTCAGATCAAAGGTTAAAAAAGAATATAACCCCTTTGACAAATACTATCAATTTATTATCTGGATTAAATGCCTTTGAATATAAATATAAAACTAGACAAGAATTAATATCAGATGGTATAGCTTCAGCTGATACTGCTGGAACAAATTTAATAGAGAATGCAAGCATTAGCAAAACCCATTATGGCTATCTTGCTCAAGATGTTCAACAAGTATTACCAGAACTAGTATATATTGGCGCAGATAGTTTACTTGCCATTGACTATATCGGTTTTATTCCATTGGTTATCCAAGCAGTTAAAGAACAAAATATTACGATACAAAATCAAACTGTCGAAATAAAAGGACTTAAGGAGCAAATTAATAAATGTTGTAGTTTCGGTACAAATGATTTTAAAACTATTAATGAAACCAATAGCAATAATGATTTAAATTCTGCAATTTTATACCAAAACACGCCAAATCCTTTTACAAGAGAAACCAGTATAAAATGTTTTATACCAAATAATGCAATTGTTTCGGATATATATATTTACAATATGCAAGGTACTCAATTGAAAAAAATTGCAATTAATGATAAAGGAGAAAAAACAATAATAATACAAGGTTCAGAATTTACTGCTGGAATGTATATGTACACACTTATTATTGATGGAAAAGAAATTGGAACAAAAAAAATGATTTTGACTGACTAATGCAAAAAATGAATTTTAACTATTTAAAAAATGAATTATGAATAAATTAAAAAAATATTACATCCTTTTTTGGCTATTAATTGTGATTTGTGCAATTAATAGCAGGGCACAAAGCCCAAATATTGGAACAAATGTTAACGATCGCCACTGGGTAAAACAAGAACCACAAAGTGATGATTTTGACGTTACAGCGCTGGATTCTAAATGGTGTAAACTTGATCCTTCTGCCCCCCTCACATGCAGGGGTTATAATTGGGGAAGTGATTCAGATGGAAGCTACGGGAATACATTCTTTAGACCAGATAATGTTAGTACAGGTGTTTATGATGGGACAAGACAAGTTTTAAAATTAAGGGCAGATGGACCAAAAATTGGAGGTGTAGATTTTACCGGAACCTATCCACTTAATTATTCAGACACTGCAAAATATTGGACCTTCTCGGAATGTTGTAAAACAGGCGGAATTAAATCAGTAGAAGGTAATACATGGCAATATGGATATATAGAAATAGAAGCAAAACTACCTGGATTTTCAATTAATGGAATTGGATATGCAAATAAATTTTGGCCAGCTTTCTGGACATATTCTAATTATAATTGTGGTGGTATAACTGATAAGGGTCAAGATGAAATTGATATAATGGATGAATGCTGTAGCTTTTATCGGAATGCAAAAACGACCGGTGCTGGTTGGGGACACAATGATATTAATAATTGTAATGGAACAAATCCACCATGGGGGTGGCATATCAATTCAACTCCTTTATGTGATGATTATCATAAAATTGCTGCGGAGTGGAATGCAGATAAAATTGTTTTTTATATGGATGATATTCCATGGAATTATACTAGCATTCAAGGTTTCACTATGAATCCTCAAAG
The DNA here is from genome assembly GCA_013377115.1 of Bacteroidota bacterium. GTDB lineage: Bacteria > Bacteroidota > Bacteroidia > Bacteroidales > CG2-30-32-10 > Cfx2-01. The sequence goes on from JACAAW010000040.1 coordinate 11,889, forward strand.
AATATTAATTGATTTACAAATTGATGCAAGAGCTTCTGATAATGGAAAAAATTATGATTTTGCCCCTGGCACAATTTTTTCTCCTCCTCCACACACTGGACCAGATAATACCTCTATGTTAGTTGACCACTTTTACTACTGGAAGTTGAATCTGGATTGCAGTAATAGCTTGACCATTCTAAATAATACTGAATTAAATAATTATTGGAATGGTACGCCAGCAGTAAAATCGGACATTACTCTGGGTAACAGTTCAAGCATTATTGCTGTTGGGACTGGTTCGACTTATTCAAATTTTGTATTTAGAGCAGTAAATACAATTTCTGTTAATGGTGATTTTACTTTACCATCCGGAATTGAATTTACAATGATGCCTACCCCTTGCAATTAATAATTTTAGCATCAACCTATTAATATTTTTTAGGTTGGTGCTATTTTAAAATATTTAGATTAAGAAAAATTTAATATTTTGATATTTATTAATACATTTGAAAAATTGTTTTATTAGAACTCGAAAGAATGGTTGGTGTACTTAAACGAATCTTCAATTTTAAATTTACAAAAAAGAAAATTGTTTTATTTATTTGTTTCTCTTTTCTGATAATTTTATCCTATATCCCCCTGTTTCATAATTTAAGTGGTCCCTCAATATTTCGTTTTGATGAAGTTTATTACGCAACAAATAGTGTTGAGACAACATTGAATAATAATTTCATTGTATTGACTGAAAATGATACCGTTAGCAATTACAATACAAAACCACCTTTTGTTATTTGGACACAAAGTTTTTTAATGAGAATTATTGGCATAAATGAATGGAGTGTAAGACTGCCTTCAGCATTCGCTGCTTTTATTATCGTAATTGCATTATTCTTTTTTTCAGTTAAATTATTTCAATCAAAAATAATGGGTTTTGCTGCTGCTTTAGTTTTTCTGACTTCAGATGGATTTATTACATGGCATGTTGAACGTACAGGGGATCTTGATGCAATGTTGTCGATGTGGCTATTTTTGTACTGTATTGTTTTCATTAAATTTTTAATAACTGAAGATGAGAATTATAAGAGTCTATTTTATCAAATGGCTTTTCTTGTAATTATGGCTTTTCTATCAAAATCTATTGGTGGATTTATGATGCTTCCAGGCATTATTATCTGTGCACTAATTTCCAGAAAAAGGAAAAAAATACTTTCAAATCCACATTTGTATTATTCGGTATTATTAACTATCACTATTTGCAGTTTATATTATATTTTAAGGGAAGCTTTAGCACCCGGATTTTTAAAATTGGTATGGGGTTCAGAAGTATTAAGATTTAATCAAAATGTAATGCCTTGGCATGAACATCCATTTTTATGGTTTATTGATAGATTTATTCATGAAACATACAAACCATATATATTTATTATTCCATTTGCAATTATTTTGGGACTTGTTTATCCTGATAAAAGAATTAAATTGACAGTGCTTTTTTTAACAATTTGTATTTTAACATATTTATTTCTTATTTCTTACCCAATTGATAAATGCGAATGGTATGATGCACCATTGTATTCTTATTTTGCATTATTAGTTGGAATTTTATTTTATTGTATTTACCAATATTTAAAAATGATTACTAGAAAAAAAAGAATAATAGCAGAATTATTAATTACTCTAATAATTATTCTATCTTTTATTTTACCATATTTAAGCATGTATAACAAAATAGAGAAATTTGGGAAGAATTATGATATAAATGATTATGAATCTATTTATGCAAAAAAATTAACCGATGAAAAATACAAAATTAACTATACTGTTTTTTATAAGCCAACCCAATTAGCGAATCCTTACCAAGTTAATTTTTATAGAAAAGCTAATAAGTATAACAATGGTATCATAATAAATATTTATGATACTTTATCTCAAATTAAAATTAATGATACTTTGATGGTTTGCCAAATTGATAAAAAAGATTCGTTAAATAAATACTTTCAGACGGAAATAATTGATAATTGGAATGACTGCTCATTATTGGTTGTTAAAAAATCAAGGGGAAAATAATCCTCAACAATTTTTTTGCATTTTTCAAATTCAATTGAAAAATATTATGCCAAATATTCTTTTAAAAATGTTGCCGTGTGACTTTTCTTTGATTTTACGATTTCTTCTGGTGTTCCAAAACATAAAATCTGGCCACCTCTTTCGCCACCTTCTGGTCCCAAATCAATGATATGATCTGCAACTTTGATTACATCCATATTGTGCTCAATAATTAAAACGGTATTGCCTTTGTCTACCAATTTATTAAGAACATCCATCAAAACTCTGATATCTTCAAAATGCAAACCTGTTGTTGGCTCATCCAAAATATAAAAAGTATTACCCGTGTCTTTTTTACATAATTCTGTTGCCAATTTCACACGTTGTGCTTCACCACCAGAAAGAGTTGTAGATTGCTGACCAAGAGTAATATATCCCAAACCAACTTCAAAAAGAGCCTTCACTTTTATCAAAATGGCAGGAATATTTTCGAAAAATTCAACAGCTTGTTCGATGGTTAAATTTAAAACATCATTAATGGATTTTCCTTTAAACCGAACTTCTAAAGTTTCGCGGTTATACCTTTTTCCATTACAACTTTCACAATGGACATATACATCGGGCAAGAAATTCATTTCAATGGTCTTAACGCCAGCACCTTGACAAACTTCGCATCTTCCACCCTTTACATTAAATGAAAATCTGCCAGGTTGATATGCTCTGATTTTTGATTCAGGTAAATTTGCAAAAAGTTTTCTAATTTCATCAAAAACACCTGTATAAGTAGCTGGATTTGAACGTGGTGTTCGTCCGATTGGGGATTGGTCGATTTCAATTACCTTATCCACCAATTTTAAGCCTTCTACTTTTTTATATGCCAATGGTTTTTTATCTGAACGATAAATATGTTGATTTAGAATCGGATATAAGGTTTCGTTAATTAAAGTTGATTTCCCACTTCCCGAAACGCCCGTGACACAAATCATTTTGCCCAAAGGAAAGCTTACATCAACATTTTTTAAATTATTACCTGAGGCTCCAATAATAGAAAAAACCTTATCATTCCCTTTTTTTCTGTTTTTGGGAAGTTCGATGTCTTTTTCACCATTTAAATATTGCGCTGTAATTGTATTTTGTTTCAATATTTCATCAGGAGTTCCTTGTGCAACAATGTGACCACCATGAACTCCAGCTCCTGGACCAATATCAATAACATGATCGGCAGCCAGAATCATTTCTTTATCATGCTCAACAACTATTACAGAATTTCCAATATCTCTCAGATTTTTTAGAGCATTGATTAATCGAATATTATCTCTTTGATGCAAACCAATACTTGGCTCATCTAAAATATATAAAACTCCAACCAATTGAGAGCCGATTTGAGTTGCTAATCTAATTCGCTGAGCTTCGCCACCCGACAAACTTTTGGTTGCTCTATTTAAAGTCAGATAATCCAAACCAACATCCAGCAAGAAACTCAAACGAGTTTTTATTTCTCTAATTATCTCAAAACCAATTGTTTTTTTGCGCTCATCAATATATTTTTCGATATCATTAAACCATTCAATTAGTTTTAAGATATCCATATTGGAAAGTTCGGCTATATTTTTCTCATGGATTTTAAAATGCAATGATTCCTTTTTCAATCTGGCGCCATTACATTCAGGACAAGGATAATAATTCATGAAAGCGGTTGCCCACTTTTTGATTCCATTAGAACTGGATTGCTCGAATTGATTGGAGATAAAATTCACAATTCCCTCAAAAGTCATGGTATAATCTAAATCCAATCCTGCCGTATTATTTCGAACTCTAAAAACCTCATCAGAACCATAAAGTATGGTTTGAATGGCATCCTGATCAATTTCTTCAATTGGTGTATTGATATCAAATTTGTATTTCTCACCAATGGCTTCTAATTGTTTGAAAATCCATGTGCTTTTGTATTCGCCAATAGGGGCAAAACCACCTTTTTTAATTGATTTGGTTTTATCTGGAATTATTTTATCAATATCCATTTCAGAAACAATGCCCAATCCATTACAATTTGGACAAGCTCCATAAGGTGAATTGAAAGAAAAATTATTTGGTTCAGGCTCACTGTAAGACAAGCCTGTTGTTGGACACATTAAAAACTTAGAAAAGTGCTGAATTTCATTATTTTCTTCATTGAAAACCATCACAATTCCTTTTCCATGCTTCATTGCTGTTTGAAGGGAAGCATTTAATCGTTGTAGCGATTTTTCATTGATGGTTACTTTATCGATTACAATTTCGATATCATGAATTTTATATCGATCGGCTTGAAGTCCAAATGTAATTTCTTTTATTGCCCCGTCGATTCTAACTTTCAAAAAGCCAAGTTTACTAATTTGCTCGAATAAATCACGATAATGCCCTTTTCTACCTTTGATAATCGGCGCTAAAATGGTGATGGTTTTATCAGCAAATCTCTCGGTAATTAGCTGAAGTATTTGATTATCGGTGTATCTAACCATTTTCTCTCCGGTTTCATAGGAATATGCATCAGCAATTCGAGCATAAAGAAGGCGGAGAAAATCATATATTTCTGTTACAGTACCAACAGTTGATCGTGGGTTTTTATTGGTAGATTTCTGTTCAATTGAAATAACTGGACTTAAACCTGATATTTTATCAACATCAGGTCGTTCGAGATTACCTAGAAATTGCCGTGCATACGCTGAAAAAGTTTCAATATATCTTCGTTGTCCTTCGGCATAAATTGTGTCAAATGCCAGAGAAGACTTCCCGCTCCCACTTAAACCAGTGATTACAACAAGTTTATTTCTTGGAATAACGACGTCAATATTCTTTAAATTATGAACACGAGCACCAGAAACTTCAAGGTTATCGTTAAATTCTGTGACGATATTATCATCAATCAAATCTTTTTCTGCTGCATTATCATCAACACTTTCCATTTCCTTATTCATTTTTGAAATCAACAGAAATACTATTTTACGCTATCATTAAGAATAAACGTCTCAACTGGCACATTTTTCAATAATTGATCATAAAAGATATTGCCCTCCTTAGGTAAAGTAATATTATAAATTCTCTTTTCTTTATTGGTAAGAGTATTTTTACGTAACCAAGGATTAAATTCTTTTAATAGTTTGTAGTTTAAATTGTATTTTTTTGCAAAGCCGACCATATCTGTAATTGAGCTATCAACAGGAACGGTATAAGTTGGTATTGAAGGATATAAATCTAATTTCCTCAAATAAAAACCATAATCTCTTGGATTTTGAAGGATTAACTTTAAGGATAAAATCCGGAATACATAACGTGAAGTTTCTGTATTTAGCTGTAAATCATAATAGCTTGAAACTTTTTGAGTTTGCATATTCTTTAAAACACCACCCTTGCCCATATTATAAGATGCTGCAGCATTGGTCCAACTTTTAGTGGAGTTGTATGCATCTTTTAAGTATTTACAAGCTGCTTCAGTGGCTTTTTCAAGGTTATATCTCTCATCCACTTCTTCATTAATAATCAAACCAAAACTTGTTCCGGTTTCTTTCATAAACTGCCAAAATCCTGCAGCTCCGGCTGGTGAAACTGTTAATGTAAAATTACTTTCGGCCAATGCCAAATATTTAAAATCATCGGGAAGGTTATTCTTTTTCAAAATTGGTTCTATTACTGGAAACCATCTATTGGCGCGCTTAATCATCATCATGGTTTGAGATTGCCAATAAGTATTGGTAAGTAATTCTTTATCCAGACTTTCTCTTACATCAAAACGATTTAAAGGAACTTCTTCTCCAGAGAAATCTAATTTCTCGGGAATTGGCATCGCGAATATCCTATAATTTTCTTTTAATGCTTTTTTATAATCCTTATCGTTGTCCTTAATGCTTTTTTGAGTAAAAAACATAAAAACCAAAGCTGTGGCTAATACTAAAATAAGAGAGCTTAAAACAACAAGGTATTTTTTATATTTTGAAATATTCTGGTTAAGGATGATTGGCATCTTTTTTATTGATATTTGAAATGTAAAATAAAATTGCAAAAACTGCAATAAAATAAATAATTAGGGGAACAAAATAAATTTGCTTCCATTCAATAAAATTCAATAGCAATATTATTAAAAAGGAAGAGAATAATGATATCGCCAAAATAATCAATGAAACTGTGCGATCAGAAAAGCCCAAATAGGACAAATGATGCGTTGTATGATCCTTCCCTCCAATGAAAGGAGATTTTTTCATTGAAAGACGTTTAATAACTACAGTAAAAGTATCAATAATTGGAACAATAAAAGCTAACAAAGTTATCATCAATTGTTTATTAGGTATTTCATTACCAGAAGTTTCTTTAACATTCCAAAAAAATACGATTCCAACAGAGGCTAGAAAAACACCTAAAAACTGACTTCCTGTATCACCCATAAACATTTTTGAAGGATTCCAATTATAATATAAAAATCCAATCAATGAAGCCAATACCCCTGTTGTTATAAAGAGCAATGGGTTGGAAAAATCATTTTGTAAAATAATAGTTGTAATTATTGTTATCAGAATCGAACTAGAAACAAAAGTTGAAACAGCATCCATATTATCAAGTAAATTGATTGAATTCATGATGCCAACCACCCAAAATATTGTGAAAATATAATCAAGATAAACATTTGAAAACATATGAATGTAAGTACCAGAAACAATCAAAGTGAAGGCACATGAAATTTGAGCAAAAAGTTTCAACCAAGGTTTTGTGTTATAAGCGTCATCAAAAAGTCCAAGCATAAAACCAATAGTACTTGCCAATAAAACGCCAATAAACTGATGATTTTCAAATAGGGCATTCTTTTCAAAAAGAATGGAATAAGATGTTATTGAAAACAAAAATATAATATAAAAGGACAAACCCCCAAGAGCAGGTTTTGCTTTAACGCTCCATCTTATTGTTGCCTCATCTTCGTTTCTAATGCCTAAAGTTCTAACAAATTTCAATAATAAACCATTAATTAGAAAGGAAAAGAAAACTGAACACAGAAAGAAAACTGCATGAATAAGCAATAAGGGAAAAGGAAAATTAGATAACATAAATTTTAAAAATAGTTTGCAAAGGTAATACTTCTATTTGCTAAAACAAACTGATGTATTGAGAAAAAGGAATACCTATTTTGTCTTTTGCTGATAATGTTGGGTTATCGAAATTCCAATGAATGTCAATATCTTTATCATTCCACAAAATGGTCTTTTCAGATTTGTTATTGTATAGCTCAGTACATTTATATGAAAATACGGTATTATCAATTAAAGTTAAAAAACCATGAGCAAAACCAGGAGGAATATAAAACATGGTTTTATTGGTTTCGGTGAGTTCTATTAAGAAATGTTGCCCATAAGTTGGTGAATTCTTTCTAATATCAACAGCAACATCAAGAACAGCTCCATTAATAACTCTGACTAATTTTCCTTGAGCGTAAGGTGGCTCTTGGAAATGCAAACCTCTTAGGACGCCTTTATTTGATTTTGATTGATTGTCTTGAACAAAATGCTCTTTTATCCCTGCTTCAAAAAACTTTTCTTCATTATATGATTCGAAAAAATAACCTCTTTCATCTTCAAAAATAACAGGTTGGATTATTTTCAATCCTTCAATTGGCAAACTTGTAACCTTCATTAATATGGTAATTTAAATTTTGATCTACAAATTAAAAAACTTTTTGATTCTTTTTAGTAATGGTTTTTTTACAACATCTTCCTTTTCTTCGTCGTAATAACCATAGCCATAACTGTATCCATAACCAATTCCATTTCCGGATTTAAAAATTCTATCCATTCCGGATTTCTTAGCATATCCATAACCGGAGTCTTCAATCTGAACAGAATTAAGTATTATCGACAACTTATAAATTTTACTTTCATTTATCAACCTATTAATGTTCTGAATATATCCACGTTTGGAGTAATCGGCTTTAAGTACATAAATTGGATAATCAGCTGATTGTATGCTACTCATACCATCAGAAACAATACCCACAGGAGGATTATCAATAATTACAAAATCATATATAGTTTTCAAATAATCTACCAATTCATTCATTTTTTTCCCAAGGATTAATTCGGATGGATTAGGCGGAATTGGACCTGCCGTAATGAAATGAAGATTTTTTATTTCGCTTTGTTGTATACAATCATCAATTTTATCCTTTCCCGACAAAATTGTACTCATCCCTGATTTATTTTCTGCACCAAATCCAAGATGGATTTTAGGCTTTCTCATGTCGAGGTCAATAATGATTACTTTATTATCAGAAAACGCGATAATTCCAGCTAAATTTATTGAAACAAATGTTTTTCCTTCACCAGAAATGGTTGAAGTTATGGCAATAACCTTTGAACCTGGTTCATTCGAAATAAACTGTAAATTGGATCTAATTGTTCTTAAGGATTCTGCAATAAGTGATTTTGGATTTTTATCAACAAGCAATTGAGAAACTGGAATATTTTTCTCATACTTAGGCACAATTCCAAGAATTGCCGCATTCGTGTATTTTCTAATATCGTTTAAGTCGAGAATATCATTGTAAAATAAATATCGAATGATTACCAATAATAAACTAAGAATAAACCCAATTAAAATACTAGAAAGGTAAATGGTTTTTTTGTTTGGTGAAATTGGTTGGGCAGGAGCAATAGATCTTTGTAAAATAATATTTTGAGAAACATAACCTGCTTTGGAAATTGAATATTCCGCTTTTTTTTCAATCAATTGATTATAGAACTTTTCATTGATGGTATAAAGACGTTGAAGACGACTCAATTCCAATGTATTATAATTCCCCTTGCCAGTATTAACCGTTAATTGGTAGCCTTCTAATTTTTGATTTAGATCTGCTTTTCTACTGGTAATATTATTTTTAAGTGTTTTTACACTTTCCATTAATAACTTTTTCTGAATTTCGATCTGATAATTTATTGCCTCAATTTGTCCACTATTTGCGGTTACTTCATAAAGCAATTGTTCTTTTTTCATTAACTGCTCTTGCAATGAATTTAACAGATTTGAAATCGTACCCTGAAACTCACTACCTGCCATAATGGCAATCAATTTGTAAACATCAAGATCTTTATTCTTTTTAATGGTATTATCAATTTCAGATAAAATATTGTCTTCCAACTCTAATTTTACAATTTGATTGCCAAAATCATTTATTCGAGAGTAAACTGTAGGCAATGGTTTGATGTCATTCGAATCAATATTATTACTCTTTTTAAAATTGATTAAATCCGTTTCTGATTTATAAAGATTATCATAAACAATTTCGAGTTGACCATCAATAAAATCAAGAATTTTATTAGCACTTTCAGCTTTTTTCTCTAAATCATAGGCATTAAACTCATCAGAAATTGTGTTTACAATATCGGAAGCTTTTTGAGGATTATTGTCATTAAATTTTATCAGAATTGTTTTTGCTGCTTCACTCAAAACACTAATTGTAAGCTGTTTTGAATAGGTTGGGACAATTGAATTTGGATCATTAACAACAAAAAAACTTCCGGTTTCAGAGGCAGAAAAATTTGACTGCATTAAATTTGCATTTGGACTAACCTTGATATTCAATTCATTGAAAATTGCCTCCTCATTAATATTGAAAGACTTTTCAACTTTTGTGTGATTGGCAAGAGTATAAGAAATTTCGTATTTATTATTTTTTATGGTTTTTATAAAAATAGGAATACTATAAATTGAAGATGATTTAACATTTACTTCGATGTTATAGGGGAAATTCTTGTATAATTCATAATTTAGGAAACGGCCTTCGTTATAATAACTAATTTTCAAAGGCAATTTTGAAAAAACCCTTTGAAGAAAAACGGGTGATTTTAATAGCTCAATTTTTTTTGCTAGATCATCTTCATATATGCTTTCAGTACCTAAAATTTTATTTGCCTGGTTATCTGTATTTAACTGAACTAAAGTCGAGGTTTCGTACAATGGCAACGTATAGCGCAAATAAATAAAGGCTGTAATTATTGCAATCGAAATAATGAAAAAAGCAATAAAAATATTTTTCTTCGCAATAAAGAAAAATAATTTAAAGTCTAATTCATCATTGATATTTGAGATTTTTCTAATCGCCATTTCTCTATTTTACTAGTCCATAAACTAAAATTACTGATGATATTATCGTTAAAACAGGTGTTACACCTTCAAGAACTTTCTGAAGCACCTTTCCTCTAGGTTCTACATAAATAATATCATTTGCTTGAAGAACCAAATCTGCTTGCTTCATGCCTTTTAAAGTAGAAAGGTCAATCAAATAAACTTTTGGATCTTGTAAATTCCCACGAATCAGTTTAATTTTTGAGGCTTTTCCATCAACTATTCCTCCAGCTTTTGCGAGGGCCTCAAATAAAGTTGTGTTGGTATTTGTTAAAGTCAAAACGGTTGAAGTACCGCCTAATCCTCCAGGAAAAATAATAACTCTATTATTAGTAACTTTTAACTGAACAAATGGCTTTTTATAAAATGCTTCGTACTTGGTTTCTAGCAATTTTTCAGCTTCTCTTAAAGTTAAACCACTCAATTTTGTCCTATTTATTATTGGAAGTTTAACCATTCCATCAAATTCAACAGTATATAAGTTTGCTGTAAGACCATTTGCAACATTATTTGTTGCGGCATTAACGGGATCAATTATTTTCTCACCTTCGTTTGTAAACAGCCTTAATGTGAGCTCATCATTTGGAGCAATTTTATATTCATCAACTGCTTGGTTTGTTGGAAACTCAGAATATTTAAAATCCTTTTCGGTTCGAAGCATTTGACTTGGATTCATCAATTTGCACGACGAAATTGATGCTGCAACCAATAAAAACAGTGAAATTTTCAAAAATTTATTCATGCAATAATTTTTCTTCGATGAAACAACAAATATAACAAAACATTTTTAAAGACAATTAATATATAATTGATTTCATATGGTTCAATTAATTTTCTTTTCCATTAATAACTGATTGTAAAGCGCTTTCATATCCTTAACCAGCCTATCGTAATGAAATTTGTCTTTCACAAATTCCCATCCATCACCAGAGAAGGAATTTCTTAAATCATCATTTTCAATCATTTTCAAAAGATTTTCAGAAAAGCCTTTCAAATCATTGCTTTCAGAAAGTAAGGCTGTCCTGTTTTCCATTACAACGTTTTCTATTCCGCCCACCCTGGTAGAAACGATTGGTTTATTTCCTGCCTGGGCTTCTATTAAACTAACTGGCGTTCCTTCATTTAGTGAAGTCAAGGCAATAATATCCATTCCTGCAATTGCCACATCCGCTTCCTTTATCCATGAAGTGAAAGTAAGGCTTAGTTTTTTTGATGAATTTTCAGCTTCCTCAAAATCAAGTTCTAATTCAGCAGTTATCTTTTTCAAAAAATCCTTTTCTTCTCCATCGCCAATAATAAAGGCTCTAATTTTTTTCTCAGTTTTGCTTTTCACTTCTGCAAAAGCCTTTAAAAAAAGTTCATGGTTTTTCACTGGAACCAATCTGCCAATTATCCCAATTGCAATTACATCATCATCTACCTCATACCTTTTGCGGAAAATGGCTCTTTTTCTGACAATATTATCTTGAAATCTGCTTAAATCAAAGCCTAATGGAATTACTTCTATTTTTTCGGGTTTGCAAATCTGATGCGTTTCTGACAATTCAAACTTTTGCAAATCGCTGATTGCAATAATTTTCGTGCTCCTATTTGCCAAATTACGTTCAATTGTTTTGTAGAAATTATTTTTCACCTGATTAAAATAAGAATCGAAAACGTGACCGTGAAAAGTATGAATTATTATTGGCACCTTCATTTTCGAAGCGGCAAATCGCCCAAGCGCTCCTGACTTAGAAGCATGAGTATGAACGATATCAGGTTTAAATGTTCTTATTATTTCTTTGATTTTTTTATAGGCAATAATATCATTCTTAATTCCAATCGATCGTTTCATTTCAGAAATAATGGTTGGTTCTATTCCTAATTGCCTAACAATATATTCGGAGTTTTTTTCGGATTCATCGATAGAACCGCCAATAAGCAATGTCTCAAAATCAGGAGCCATATACTTGGTGAGGTATGCCGCATTATAAGTAGGACCGCCCAAATTAAAGCGATTCAAAATTCGTAAAACTCTTGGCATTTTTACCTTTCTGTTAATTACTCTGTCCGTTTTTTTTCCACCAATACTGAAACACAATCAAACCCCAAACTCTAGCAACTGAATCTCCTGGATTATTTGAAAATAGTTGCATTAACAATTTATCAACTTCAATAGGGCTGAAAATATTTTGTTTTTTTACGAAAGTTTTTTCTAAAAGTTCATTTATTATCAAAGATTTTAATTCGGTTTTAAACCATTTTAATAGCGGAACTTCAAAACCATGTTTCGGACGATGGTAAATTATTTCAGGAAGGTCATTTCTAAAGGTATCTTGAAGGATTTTTTTTCCAATATTCTTATCCAATTTAAATTCCCAAGGCAGGGAAAAAGCAAAATCCACAACATTGTAATCCAGAAATGGAGTTCGAACCTCCAGCGAATTTGCCATTGACATGGAATCAACTTTGGTTAGCATATCCCCTTGCAATACCAATTTTGTATCTGCAAACAAAACATCGTTAATGTTTCCTTCATTTCTGATGGAATTTAGATAGACATTTTTTCTTTCTAAATATTCTTCCATATCAAATGGAGTTCGTAAAAGTCGACTAACCTGCTCTTCTGAAGAAATACTGCACCAAAGCCAATAACGGTCTTTATTATTCAACTTCATCCCTTTGGCAAATTTATCGAATTGGCGAATTTTATTGCTAAAACTTGAGTTTCTGGATTTTGGCAATAGATTCCAAAGTAAAGAACCATTACCAATCATTTTTTCTTTGAAATCAGCATTTCGAATTCGAAGCTCTGCTCTGTGTTTGTTATAGCCACCAAAAATTTCATCGGCTCCATCACCCGAAAGAGCAACAGTTACGTGCTTTTTGGTGTGCATGCTCAAAATATTTACTGCCAAGGCAGAGGAATCAGCAAAAGGCTCATCAATATAATCCAAGGTTTCGAATAAATTGGCAAACAGATCGTCGTTACTCAGTTTAAATGTGGTATGATTGGTTTTGAATTTCTCGGCAACAGCCTCAGCATAAATGGTTTCATCAAAAAATGGTTCGTCTTTAAAACCAATGGAAAAGGTATTCAGATTTGCAGTTTGCTTTGATGCCAATGCAACAATAACAGAAGAATCGAGTCCGCCACTTAAAAAAGCACCTAAAGGAACATCGGCAATAAGTCGCTTACTTACAGAAGATTCCAGAAGTTCGTACAGTTTTTTTTGAGCATCATTATAGGAAATATTTCTGTTAATGAAGGCTTCGTTTTGATAAGGAATTTCGTAAAATCTATTTTGCTCAATTCCAGCTTCGGAAATTTTCAGAAAGGTACCCGCTTCTAATTTTTTAACTCCATTAAAAATAGCACCATTTGGTGGAATATAATTTAACTGGAGATATTGATAAAGCGAAACATTGTCGATTGAATTTGGTTTATCATAAGCAATTAAACTCTTCATTTCTGAAGCAAAAACGAGTTTTTCATCATCTTTGAAATAAAGCAATGGCTTAATTCCATAACGATCTCGCGCCAGAAAAAGAGATTTTTCTGTTTTATCATAAATGGCTATTGCAAAAAAGCCATTCAGTAAATTGAGCATTTCACTACCAAGTTCGATGAATAAATTCAGCAGAACTTCAGTATCGCTTTGGGTATGAAAGTTTGAATTCTTTAATACTGGTAATTCCTTTAACTCTCTGAAATTGAATATTTCACCATTAAAGACAACAATAAACCGCCCATTTTCAGAGATAAAAGGCTGATGTGCGCTTTCGGAAGTATCTATAATTGAAAGTCTTGCATGTCCTAATGCTACATTTTCATGAAAAAAAGTTCCTTTATGATCAGGACCTCTTTTGTTCATATTTTCTAATGCCACAGAAATATGTTCGAAAGAAGCTTTCCCTTTTTCATTAAATGCAAAAACACCCGTTATTCCGCACACAATTTTGGTAGTTTATAGATGAATTACTTCACCATAAGCAGCCGCAACGGCTTCCATAATTGCTTCGGACATGGTTGGATGAGGATGAACTGCATCAATAACTTCACGATAAGTTGTTTCTAATTTTCTGGCAACAACAACCTCAGCAATCATTTCGGTTACATTATCACCAATTAAATGTGCTCCCAGCCATTCACCGTATTTGGCATCAAAAATTACTTTTACAAAACCATCTTTGTTTCCTGCAGCACTTGCTTTTCCGGATGCAGAATAAGGGAATTTCCCGACTTTAATTTCGTAGCCAGCTTCGATAGCAGCTTTTTCTGTCATTCCAACTGATGCAATTTCTGGATTGGTATAAGTGCAACCTGGAATATTATTATAATCCATTGTTTCGGGATGGTGACCTGCTATTTTTTCGACACAAATTATTCCTTCGTGAGAAGCAACGTGCGCTAGAGCAGGACCGTGAACAATATCGCCAATTGCGTAATATCCTTCAATATTCGTTTTGTAGAAATCATCCAC
>JACAAW010000041.1 GCA_013377115.1 Bacteroidota bacterium
TCCAGTTTGCAGGCATTGAAATGCCACCATTCGCTTTGGATATTCCAGAACCCTGCATGATTCATTACTTTCCGTAATAATTTTCTATTTTTAATTTGTTCGTTATTTAATTTTCCTGCTTTTAATAATTCTTCTTCATTTACAGAACCAGCTAATTCCGTCATATTATCAAAATCACAACCCATATCCAACGGATTCTGGTTTTTGTCAACGATGCTCACATCTACAGCAGCGCCATAATTATGCAAAGAACCATAATTTGGAAAAGCGACAAATTTAAGCTTTTCCTTAGAAGTAATTTTCAAAGTATCCCACATTTTTTGCTGAATACTTTTCGGACGTGCTGCATCGTAAACAATAATGATGTATTCAGAATTTATTTCTTTCAAATATTTTTGAGCATTCACTAATTTTTCAGCCACGTCTTTTTGCAAAAAGGCTTTTCTCAAATTACCATATAAATTCATTCCCATAAAATTGTCGGTAGTGGCATATTTCAAATCAACTAAAATTGTGGAATCTAAGGAAACCACATCAATCAAGCCAATTTCAAGTAATTTCTTTTCAATTTCAGAAAGGGGTTCCCGGACTTTAGATTTAATATTTTTTAAAGCCGATACGAATGGATTCGCAACTTTTCCATTAGAAACCTCTTTTGAATTTGGATTGCAGGAAAACAAAAACACAACAAATAATAAACCCCAGATTTTCCTCAATGTCATGCTATTTCTTTGGTTTTTTATTATTGTTCGTTTTGTTATTATTTGTTTTCTTAGGCGTTTCAATTTTTGGTGGCTCGATAATATTCGCCAATATTTTTATTTTTTTATCACCAGATTTTGCATTGGATTTAATGATAATTTCTGAATTAATATTTCCAACATCATCCTTGGTGTCAAACAAAACGTTTATTTGGTTTTTTGCTCCTGGTAATAATTCTTTGTCCGACCAGTCCGTTGTAATACATTGACAATTCGCATCAACCGAAGAAATTTTTAAATTTTCTTTTCCAGTATTTTGGAAAGTAAAAACATGCACCGATTTTTGACCTTTTGTTATTTTGCCAAGATTTAATGAGTCTTTATCTAGCAACATCTCGGGAAATATTTCTTCTTTTTTTACAATTGGTTTTTTAGAATCCGAATCATAAAAAATGATTTGAATTCTCCTTTCCAAAGCAGCAGCTCTGCTATAAACAGAATTTCGCTCATCATTCGGATTGTCGCTCACTAAAGTACTGGCTTGTGTTTTTCCAATGGCATCTTCATAAATTTCGAGCTTACCACCAGTTTTCGAAGTATTATTTATGTATTTTAAAAATAATCCATTTTCATATTCTAAGAAGAAATTCTTCAAACTAGAAATTCTTCGTTTTGCCAGATTGTTATTATAATCTGTGGTGTGTAATGGGCTGCAATAACCCTTTACCGTAATTCTAACAACACTTCCATTTTCCAAATCTTTTGCCAACCATTCTGTAAACATTTGCAAATTATTAAAGCCTGCTTCAACAAAGTCTTTAAAGAAATCGTCAATATCATTTTCTGCTTTTGTCTTCGCTTTATTTTTTAATCCTTTGGAATATTCCTTCCGATATTTGTCTTTCAATGTGAAATAGTCTGCCAAAGTGCTTTTATAATTCTTTTTTGTTGTAGTGTCCAAAGTCGCAGGATCTGGCTCATCATTATGGAAATAGAGGGTCAAAGGAAGCAATTCTTTAATTTTTTCTTTGATGTCGATGGTATCTTTAATTACCAAATCAATAACTTTTGGTTTCGTTTTTTTATTCCCAGTCCATTCGTAAGAATAAATATCATTACAACAGGTTTCGCCCTTTATAAAATAAGATCCGGGGCGGTTGGATGTGATATAACCATCCGAATCATTTTCGTTTACAGAATAATATAAATCGTTGTAGCTGGAATTTAGAGGAAATCCTACATTCTCAGCAGGTGTCCACTCATTCAGTGAACCTATAGATTTAAAAACATCATATCCGCCCAAGCCATTGTGCCAGTCGGAACTGAAGAATAATGTTCCTTTTGCATCCCAGTAAAATGGGGTGTTCTCATTTCCTGGAGAATTAATCGTACTTCCAAGATTTACAGGTTCATTAAATGTTCCATTTTTAATCACTGAAAACCAAATATCGAAATTGCCAATACCACCAGGACGATTAGATACAAAATACAGGACTTTTTCTTTCTTATCGTTTACCGCAATGGTTGGCTGGGTATTGATATATCCGGCAAGATTAATTTTAGAATTCAATTTTTCGGGATTTTGCCATTTTCCATCTTTGAATTCACTTTTGTACAGATAAAATGTGAGTTTGGAAATTTTTTCTCCTTCGCAACGGCTATAAATTGCGGTTTTATGATCGGGCGAGAATGCAACATTTGCATTGTGCGTAATTTCATTATTGAGTTTGCTATTATCAGGTTTCGCCATATTCCAGCCAGCTGCAGTGCTTTTTGATTTGAAAATTTTTGACAGAATTTTCTCCTGCAACATGCTACTTTCTTCAACCGTTTTATTGTTCGACCTTAAAGAAGAAAACATCAAAGCAGTATCTCCTAACTGAACCGCACCAAAATCGCTGTATACCGAATTAATATTGGTGTTCAAATGTTCCACATTGGCTGGAACGGTATCTTTCATTAACTGAATTGCAAATTCGCAAGATTCAATTTCGTGTTTGGATTTTTGAGTGAAATAATTTTCTTCAGATTTATGTGAGTCATAATAATTGCTGTACTTTTCTGAAGCAAGTTTGTATTTTCCCTGGGCTTTCAACATTTCTGCTGCCCTGAAGATTACTAGAGGAAATTCATTTTTAGAATCTTTCCTGGAAATATATTCATACCATTTTTCTGCTTCAGGATAATTGAACATCAATCGATTTGATTCAGCGTATTTATTGGCAAGAATTAGATTTGAAGAATCAATATCCAATAAGGTTTTGTAATAATATGCAGCGCTATAATAATCAGCATCGGCAAAAGCTTCATCACCAAAACGTAAATTTTCGGCAGTGCTTTGAGCATTCAGCTTGGAAAAGCCAAAGAAAATGAAAGAAAATAAAATAATGGCAACTATTCTTTTCATTTTAAAAAATCATGCATGGGACTTCCCGCTTTTGAATCGGTGAAGCATTGTTAATAATATATCTCAAAGCAATTTCCAATCCACCTCGTGAATTGCTTGCCGGTTTCAAATTCGAATAGTTGATATCATAACTTACACTTAAATTACAATTTTTATAATCCAGTCCGATATTGAAAAACGCAGCATCTTTCATTCTAAAGAAAATTCCGGCATTGATGGCTGTGTAATTAATCCTGGAACGCTCTTTCACAAAACGAACGGTTGCACCTAAATCAAATTCGTTATAAGGGCCTTGTTTTAAGTACATAAACGAAGGCATAATATCAAATCTATTATTAATTGCGTATTCAGCATTTCCGAAAATAGTCAACTTTTTATCCAATTTAATATCGGTATTTCCAAGTAGAGTTTGTTTCGGATTGTTTAGATGAAACAATGCTATGCCAGCATTGAATTTCAGATTTTTTTTGAAAATATAATCCCAATAAATTCCTGCACCCAAATCGAAGAAAATAAATTTTCGGGTATCAAATTGTTCCTGGTTTGGAAGATTTGGATCGTAGGATGAACCATTGAATTGATTGTCGAAAGTTAGTTTTGTATAATTAATGGTACGTTGGGCAATTCCAGGTTGAAGTCCGATGCTAATAAATTGATTGTTTTTTGAATTAATTGGCTTTGCATAAGCAATTGAAAGATTGAGTTGAGTTGTTCCAAATTCTGAATCACCAGCCTTATCGCGATTGATAATTAAACCCGCAGAAATAATATCCTGTTTCAATTCTCTTTTCTTTACAAGCATTTCAGCAGAAATAGAAGTGGTGCTGTATGGAACTGTAACGGCTTTCCATTGTGTTCTGTTATTAAAATGGAATCGATAATTTCCATTGTAAAAACCTGTCATTCCAGGATTTAAATTTAATGGCGAAAAAGCATATTGTGAGAAATGAATATCCTGAGCTTTGACAGAATTCATCATTGCTAAAAAAATCAGCAGAAAAACTATTCCGAGAAAGGGTATTTTTCTTTTCATTAATTTCTAGCGAATAATAGTAATGTTTCCTTTTTGAATATGCTTTTCTTTATTGATGCAGGTTACATCCAAATAATAAACGTAAACTGCTGGGTCGCATAATTTTCCTTTATAAGTTCCGTCCCAGCCAGTTCGCATATCGCGTGTTTCAAAAACTTTTTCGCCCCAGCGGTCGTAAATTGTGAAATAAATTTCTTGAATAATATTTCCTCTTACATACAAAATATCATTTTTCAAATCGCCATTTGGTGTGAAAGCATTGGGGACATAGATATCTGGTTCATCACAATTCACATCCA
Source organism: Bacteroidota bacterium (assembly GCA_013377115.1). Classification (GTDB taxonomy): domain Bacteria; phylum Bacteroidota; class Bacteroidia; order Bacteroidales; family CG2-30-32-10; genus Cfx2-01. The sequence goes on from JACAAW010000041.1 coordinate 4,441, forward strand.
AAACGTAAATTATGACTGTGTCTAAATAGACACAACCGAATTGATCTGTAATATTTACGACATAGCTTGTTGTTACCGTCGGACTTGCTATTGGATTTGAAATATTTGGATTGTTTAATCCTGTTGGTGGAGTCCAATAATAGGACGCTCCAGGAAAAACTGTGGTATTTAATTGAGTACTTTGACTAGCATAGATCGTATCATCCGCAGAACTTGTAATAATTGTTGGAAACCATGAGGAATCACTAACCACGGCAAAAGCTGACATTGGACAAAAATTCGCATCCGATACGGTACAAGAATAATTTCCGGCACATAAATTTGTAATGGGATTGGTGTTTTGTGCATTGCTCCATATATAACTATACGGAGGTGTTCCGCCCGAAACAAAAGCTGTTGCAACTCCATTGCAAACTTCCACACATGGAATGTTTGAACTTTGAGTGGTCACAATTAATTGCGGAGTATCTGGAATTACAATATCGATTGTATCTGGACAATTATGGCTGTCATTAACAGTAACAGAATAATTTCCAGTACATAGATTAGTGCCATTTTGAGTCGTTTGGCCATTACTCCAAATATAAGTATAACCTGGCGTTCCTCCATTCGTATTCAAAAAAGCTGAGGCATCGCAAAAACCATGACAAGTTGGTGGAATAATATTATTGATGCTCGTATTTACTTGACTTGGCTGAGGAACGGTAACGAAAACATTCCTAATACATCCTGATCCTTCATGAATTGTAACTTCGTGAACTCCTGCGCAAAGCAAATTCACATTATCAGTTGTTTGGCCATTGTCCCAAATATAAGTATAAGGAGTCGTACCACCACTTGGAAAAGCAATTGCCGATCCATCGCAATAACCGTGGCAGGTTGGAGGAATCACAGAGTCGATAATTGCTGCAAAATTAGAAGTGTCTGTAATATCAACCGAAATTGAATTTTGACAAAGATGATCATCAGTTACAACAATGGAATAAATCCCTGCGCATAAATTAATTGCAGTTTGGGTTGTTTGTCCATTAATCCATAAATAGGAGTAAGGCAAGGTTCCGCCATTTACAGAAACTGTTGCCCAACCATTGCAAATTCCATTACAAAAAACATTATTACTATCCGAAATAACCATTGTTATTGGTGCTGGTTCAGTAATGGTAATGCTAGAGGAATATTTACAGCCTCCATCATCAGTGATGGTATAGCCATAAATTGTTGGGCAAAGTCCAGAAATAATTGCCGTTGTGGCACCGTTGCTCCAATCATAAGAATATGGAGCACTTCCACCAGTAGGATTTAGGGAAATTTCACCGTCACAAATTCCATTGCAAGAAATCGGTGTAATTGTAAAATTTGGAAGAACATTTACAACCGAAACAATTACTGTGTCCTTTTTCTGACAGCCCATAGTATCGGTAGCTGTTACAATGAAACTTGTTGTAATTCCAGGATTCACCAAAGGGTTTGCAGAATTTGCCCCACTGATAATTGAAGATATAGGCGTCCAACTGTAAGTTAATGGATTTACCGGGTTTAAATTGGTAACTCCAATATTTGTTGAGCTCCCTTGGCAAATAGAAGTGTTGTTGGTAGCATTAATGTTAATATTTGAAATATTTACTTTCACACTGTCTATTCCGCTGCAATATTGATTGCTTGCATAAACATAATAAGTTGATGAACCAAGAACATTAATAATGGCCGTATTACTCGTTGGAGAAGTGTTCAATGTATCAGTAAAATTAATATTGGTAGACCAAATAAAGTTATTTACTCCACCTGTGGATTGTGCCGATAGTAAAATACTTCCATTGCAGATTGTGGTATCTGGTCCGGCATCAATTGAAAAATTATGTACAGTTACTAATTGCGTTATGGTGTCGGTACAAATACCATTAGAAACTAGAACAGTATAGGTAGTTGTGATATTCGGTGTTGCTATTGGATTTGAAATATTGATATCACTTAATCCCAGCGCTGGAGACCAAGAATATGTTGTAGTTGTATCAGGTAATGGAATCATGCCAATTTGAATGAAATCGCCACTACAAATCGCTTTTGGAGGTAAAGTTCCAGAGGAATCCGAAAGAATAATAACTTGCTGAACTGTTGTATCTGAAAGATTACAGGCATTTGGATCAAAGGCAATTAGTGTAACATCAAAAACTCCTGATGAAGTGTAAGTATGAGTCGGATTTGCCTGGGTAGAAGAGGAGCCATCGCCAAAATTCCAATAATAAGAAATTCCAGTTCCATTTGTAAAAATAGAAGTATTGTGGAAATATGCATTGTAAGGAGCGCATCCAATTGGTGGAACATCGAAATTGGCAATTGTAACAGGAATATTAAAATCAAATTTTATTACTCCATTATTGCAATTATAACTATTATTTGTATTTGACCAAGCTCCTGGTGTTGTGGGGAAATCATCGTAACCACCACAGCCTGCACATACAGATTGGTAAATTCTCCCGCGCCTATCGAAACGGCTTGTGCCACCATCAACATGTTCGAAACTTGAGGCACCACCGAAATATGTCGCATAAACCAATGAAGAAGCGTCATCACTTATTACTAAAAAATAATAATCGTTATTATCTGTTGTATTCTGAAAGGCCGTTCCTGTAACTGGCATTCCGCTGGTCCCGCCAAAACCATTGATGTTGCCTCCCCAGCCTGACAAATATATTTTATTGCAATAATCAACCAAAAAAGCTGTGGGAGAAATATTTGGAGCACCTGAGCCAGTCCCAAACACAGTTGACCAAACTAAAGAATTTAAATCAGGGTGCATTTTGCTAATAAATTGCCCACTGTTAGGAGTTGCCCACGCCGCGTTGTAAATTAAAGTGTTGCCCGGAGCAGTGGTTTGTCCATAAACATAAATGTTCCCTGTTTTATCTCTAGCAATTAAATAAGCCTGGTCATAACCTGTAGATCCATAATAAGTTGATCGTAAAATGGCATTACCATTGGCATTTATTTTTGTAATAAATCCGTCTGATTGACCTCCCAAATAATTTGGATGGATCACTCCAAATGTTGTAGGAAAATTAGTTGAAGAGGTGCCACCAGAAACATATAAATTATTTAACTTGTCAATAACAATTCCATAAACGGCATCAGCTGCATTTCCTCCCAAGTAATTACTCCAAATTAAATTGGTTAGATTATTGTCAAATTTAAAAACAATTCCATCTTGCAAGCCACCACCAAAAGTAGTTTGAAAACCCGAAGCTGTGGTTGGGAAATCTAAAGAATTTGTTGTGGAAACAACATAAACATTATTGTTATTGTCAATCATTATTTCACCTCTGGCACCATCAGCGTAATTATAGGAAAGTACTGAAGGATCATTTAATCCGTCATTTTTTGTGCCGCCAATATAGGTAGAGGCATTGAGCGATGATCCATCTTCGCTCAATTTAAAAACGAAAATATCAATTCCTTGGCTGAATTTTATTGACTGAAAATCATAAGTTATGGAATCTCCGCCATTAAATGTTTGATCGTAAGCATTTGAAGTTACAGGGAAATCTGATGATCCGGTTGTACCATAAACAACCAATTCTCCAACAGTATTTACCATCATGCTATGAGGAAGGTCATTTCGGGAGCCTCCTAAATAAGTGGCATAGATTCTTTGAGTTCCACTTGAATCATATTTGATAATGGCTACATCACAACCTGACAAATAAGCACCCAATTCGCCACCACCAAATATTGTTTGGTAGGCTCCTATAGAAACAGGATAACCAGTTCCAAAAGCAATACCGCCTGAATATACATTGCCATGCGGATCATATGTTGCTGTAAACCCCCAATTGTCAGCAGTGGAACCTGTATATGTTGAGAAAACCAAAGTTGGATCAATTACCAATTCATAATTCGGATAATAACCATTTGGGAATTCGAAACTTAATTTGTTCTTTTTCAATTTAAATTTACATTCAATATTTTTCTTTTCACCATCAATTATTTGATAGGCAATGGGCTTCAATTCTGTTATTTCATTAATGGAAGTCTTTACAATTAGGTTTCCTTTTTTTATTGTAAGTTTTTCAGCTCCTGAATATTCGAGCAATATCTGATCAACATCCGCTCCTGCAGCGACATTAAAATCATATTTTAAATGAAAATCACTTTCATAAACTTTTAAATCAATTCCTTTATAAACCTCAGAATAAGAAACTTTTTTAAAGCTTTTTACTTTAGAAGCCCATTTAGAACGATCATTTCCCAGAAAATAATTGTTAAAATCTGTATAAGAATCTTCAGCTGTAACTTTTACATCTGCATTCGAATTGAGGAAATTAATTTTATAAGCATGATTTTTTATTATATAATCGCTTGGTTTAATAACTGGAATGGCTGTTTTAGGAAGGTGCTTATAACTCATCAACTTCTCAACAGCCTTTTTGTCTTGAAAAGCAAAAGTGAAACAGTTTTTCTCAAGGAAAATCGCTCCGCCACCAATTTCTGCTTTATACAAAATTTGATTTTCCCATTGATTTTTGTTTTCAATGAATTTGATATTCCCGGAATTGTGATGGTTTTGTGAAAAAAGACTTGTAAACGCTAAGCTAAAAGCGGCAGTTAAAAAGAATCCGTATCGAAAGAATTTGTTTGTTTTTAACTTCATGTTTTAACAGAACCTAGTATCCATTAATACACAAATATAAATAAATAAGAACAATAATGCACTAAAATTGACAAAAGATTTTTATCAACATTTAATATTCAATAAGAGAAATATTTTATTGTTCTTTTTAAATGCCTAATAAAATCTATTTAAAAGAATGATTTTTATAGATTTTATTAGGCTTTAAAGGAATTTGTTTCGATAAATACTTCAAATTTCAATAAAAAATAGAATCCTATTTCTTTTCAATAATTTTACCTTCTTTTCTGAAGAAATATGGACTTTTTACTTTTTCCTTGGTTCCATCTTCGTATTGAACTTCTAATGTTTTAGAAAGAAGCAATTGGTAAATTTCAGTTTCTTTAATTTTACCTTTTACGAAATAAACGTCCAGAATTGGTCCTTCCGTGGTAAACTCTGATTTCATTCCAACTATCGCTTTATTGATGGAAACGTGACTAACCAAATAAGATAAACTGTCATTTACCGACGAGTTGGTAATTTCAGGAATTGCAATTTGATAAGTTCCAATTTCAGATTCTTTATAAGTATCAAATTTGTTAAATTTCGAATCAGTAATTGAATAAAACTTGTCGAAGAAATTTTTTGGAGCCACGATGGTGTGTATATTATCCATTTTCACAACCTGGAAATCAACTGTTTGTTTTTTTATTGCATCACCTTCTTTGAATGAGAATTCTGTCACTTCAACAATTTCCTTAATTTTCGCTGGGTTTAATTTCTTGGTGTTAAAATAAACTTTAGTTTGAACTGGCTCTCCAAACTCAGTTTCGAAAGCAAAAATATCACTGTTTTGTTCCAAGAGTTTTGTGAGAAAATAAGAGTCAAAAGAATCAAAATAGTGATTTAAACCAAAACTGACCATTCCAATTTCAACTTTATCTGATTTTGGTGCATTTAAAATTGTTTTCGTTGGCGAGAAAATCGCTTTTTTTATTTCAGCTTCAGTTATTAATTTAGGATCGTAATAAACCTTAACAGTATGCGTTCCAACAAATGTTTCAGCACCTAAAACACCTTCGATTTCTCGCATTTGTTCAACAAATGATGATGAACTTCCAAAGCATTTGATGTTTTTTAATCCGCTTTGAGTGAAAACTTTTGATTCTTTCATTTGTTGTTCAGTTCCCCAGCGTTCGTTTATGGTTGGAATTTCAACAGTTTTTGAAAGGTAAATTCCTAGTAAAACCAAAACAACTACTGCTGTTGGAGGCAGCCATCTTAGTTTTCTACGATTAATTGTAAGTGCACCTTTTTCAGGACAATGTTCAATACAATCTCCACACATATGACAATCTATATGTTTTACTTTTATCGCTTCAGAAACATTTATCGCCATTGGGCAAACTTTATCACATTTTTTGCAATTAGTGCAAATGTCGTTGTCTCTGATTATTGATAATCTTGGAAAAATAAGGTTTTCCATTTTTATGGATTCGAAGAAAAAACCTGTAACACATAAAGCGCCTAAATACCAAACCCAAGATACTTCAACTTTGAAAACAAGGATTAGTAAAGCATAAATTCCGGTTATTGCAATAAAAACTAAAGTATTGCTAAAAATATTTGTTGCTGCTCCAAGTGGACATAAATATTTACACCAAAATAATCGGATAAATATGGCGCCCAAAACCATTACTGCAATTGCAATTCCAGCATAAAGAAGCACGACGTCAGAGCTGAATCCAGAGAAAATGGCGTAAAAAGGATCATATTTTTTACAAAATAATTCACTTGATGAAATTGTAAAATAAAAAGTAATGAAAAGAAGTGCGTATTTTAATACTCTTAAAACTCTGTCGGCGAAACCTTTTATTGTAAATCTCATATTTAAAGATTCACCTAATTTGCCTAGCCATTCGCTAAAAGTACCAATGGGACAAACATAACTACAAAACAATTTTGCCAATAATATTGTTGCAATTATTAAGGCAAATGCCATTGATATTTGCAGCGTGGTCATTGAACAAGTTAAAGTATTGTTTGCCAAAAAGCTTGAAAAAGCTTGCATTCCTCCAAAGGGGCAGTAGGCTTCAAAATCCGCCACAAACTCTTTGTCGAAAAATGGATGGACTACCATAAAAGTTAACACTACAATGATGAACCATTGAATTAAAAAACGATAAGAATTTTGTGGTTTGAGTTTTTTTTGTCGCATAACTTTATGTTTATGGTTTAGTCAATATTGTTCATGAAGCCTTGAGCTTCGATAACTTTTAAAAATTGTTTTGAGAAATGCACATTGTCTTTTTTCGAATATCTTTTTTGAGTGAAAATTTGAGCCAAATTCTCAAGTTCGTTTATTTTTATTAATTCGGCAGTTTGTGGTAGTGATTCTTTTTCTTGATAAATCTCATCAATGTCAGTTGCTGAATAATCTTTATAGGTTTCATTATGAACAATTCCTTTGAAAGGCAAGCGATCAACCAATTCTGGATTTTCATCAGGATAACCAACAACTAAAGTTGTAATTGGTACAACACCATCAGGACAATTAAAAAATTCCACCAATTTATCAGCTTGATAAGTTGTTGTTCCCAAATAACAAATTCCTAATCCATTTGCTTCCGCTGCTAAAGCAACATTTTGAGCGGCAAGTAAAGCATCAATAGCTGCAGTGAAAAAAGAAAGATAATTATCATAACCAGGTTCAGCATTTCTTTGTTTGCACCATTTGTTAAAGCGGTTAAAGTCAGCACAAAAAGTTAAAATAACTGGGGCTTCCTCAACCATTTTCTGGCCAAAATGCATTCCACAAAGCTGTTTCTTTTTTTCAATATCTTTAGTTACAATGATGCTGTATACTTGCATGTTTCCGGTTGTTGAAGCTCTGAATCCTGCTTCAAGAATTTGGTTTAGCAATTCATCACTAATTGGAGTGTTTTTATATTTTCGAATCGTTTTGTGTTTAAATATTGTATCCATCATGTGAAAAGTAATTAGATTTATTTCATGCGTCAAAAATAGATGTTTTATTTTGATTTGAAAACACATTAACAAACCATTAACAAAATTTAAATTTTGTTAAATAAAAAAAATGATGTATGTTTGAATTGTTAATTCCCGAAACCAAAAACTAAAAAATATGAAGATTTTTACAAAACTAAATTCCTTTCTCATACTTACAGGAATAGTTATTTCAAGTTTGACAATAAAAGCCCAGGATAAACTTCTTACAAAAGAAGAATTAGGAAAGAAGATTACTTACTTTAAAATGGGAGCCGCATTGCATGAGGCACAAGAAGTTTATATTTTTGATTTAAGCAATAATAAACTTCTGGACCTTCCAGAAGGTATCGGAAAACTTTCCAAGATTCAAATTTTTATTTTGAATGGCAATAATTTGTCTGCATTAATTCCTGAAACAGAAAAACTAGTAAACCTTCAGAAGATAAATTTGATGATGAATCAATTTACAAGCTTTCCTGTTCTTTTATGTAAATTGACGAATTTAAAAGAGGTTTATTTGGATCAGAATCAAATTACATCTTTTCCTCCGGAAATTGAAAATTTGCAAAACCTTCACACAATAAGTATCTCTGGGAATTTAATTGAAAAACTTCCTCCTCAAATCGGAAAACTAGTAAATCTTTCAGATTTAATTATGCCCTACAATAAATTAATTGCACTTCCTGCTGAAATTGGCGAATTGATAAAATTGAATAGACTAATTTTGAGAGAGAATAAATTAGTCGCCCTTCCTGCGGAAATAGGAAAATTATCGGAACTTACGGAGTTGATTCTTAGTAAAAATCAAATTAGTTCAATCACTCCAGAAATTGGAAAATTGTCAAATTTGAAGAAACTCGATCTTAGTGGAAATAAATTGACAACGCTTCCATCAGAAATTGGAAACCTAACAGGATTAGAAAAACTTAATTTAGCTGGAAATTTAATTCCATCTGAAGAGCAACAAAAAATCACAAAATTGTTGCCCAATTGTATTGTGAAATTTGAATAATATTAACCCTTAAATAAATTAGTATGGAAACATCTGCAATTATTATTAAAGCATTAAAAGAAACAGGAAAACCAATGAAAGCTGGTGAAATTTCTGAAAAAACAGGAATTGATAAAAAAGAAGTTGAAAAAGCAATTAAGAAGTTGGTTCAAGACGAAAAAATGTATTCTCCAACAAGATGTTACTATGATGTAAAAAAATAAATATCACAGAAATCCTCTATTTAAGGAAATAATAAACACCTTAATAAAAGAATATTTTTTTATTAAGGTGTTTTTATTTTTAATACATTTGCCCGTTCTTTTTCAAAAAAAATATGACCTTTAAAAAAGTTGCAAAAATTAGTGGAATCGTAATTGTAATTATTTATGCATTAATCGGTTTCTTTCTCACCAGTGCTTTCTTCGCTATTAAACTTCATATCACCAACGATCCTGGTGCTGTTGACTTTAATGACAGATATTTTCAAGAAGTATCGCAAAAGGAAATTTATCAAAATAAAAATTTGAAGGATACCACTCAAAATAATGATGCTATTATTTATTACAAAATAATGGTATTGAATGAATATTTCCCTAAAAATGCAAAACTCATTTTGGATGCCTTTAATAAGAGTAAGAATTTTATAATGGCAGAGAGAATGTTTGATGCATTGAATCTTTATTTAAAGGATAACAAAGACATTCAAGAGAAATTTGATTACGCAAAGATAATTTCCAAAAATATGAAAGGAAATCGATGCGACTCTAATATTTATAAATGGATGAACATGGATGAATGGAGTGTTTTTAAACAAGCGGTGGTTAAGGATACCAATACCATTGATTCAATTGCAGGAATCACAAATGTTTGCTCAAGATTAATTGCATCGGTTTTAGTTGGAGAACAAATTCGACTTTTTGATTCCACTAAAGAAGGTTATAAAAAATGGGTGGCTCCTTTGAAAATTCTAGCAAATGAAACTAAAATTTCTTGGGGTATTACCGGAATTAAAGAGTTTACAGCCATTGATATTGAACGATATTTAAAAGACAAAAAATCCGATTATTATATTGGCGAAAAGTACGAGCATCTTCTTGATTTTAAAACTGAAAATATTGAAGATGAAAGGTACAAAAGACTTATCGACAATAAAAATCACAAATATGCATATCTTTATGCTGCAATTTTCTTAAAACAAGTGATGCATCAATGGAATAAGGCAGGCTTCGATATTTCAAACAGAGTTGAAATTTTAGCCACACTTTATAATGTTGGATTCATTTCTTCTGTTCCAAAAGCCGATCCGAAAGTTGGTGGCTCCCATATTAAAATTAAAGGAAAAACCTATACTTTTGGCTCCTTAGCATATGAATTCTTTTATTCAGGAGAGTTAATAGATGAATTCCCTTTCCCAAAAGGCAGTAAGTTGTTTAAAGATTAAATTATTATTCCTTTTTATTTCTAGGTTCGCTGAAATAATTTTTAAACTTCAATGTTTGAAAAATGTTATTTTTGTAAAAATTAATAATTACAAATAGGATTTATCTGTTTTGTTAGAGGTACTTCAATAATTAGAATTTTGTGAAAAACACCAATTGTATTATCTGCCAGAAAAACGAATTTAAAATTGTTGGCAAACCCAGAATTAACAAAAGATTTCCTAGGATTGAAGAGTCAAATTATACAATTTTAAAATGTAAAAATTGTGGTTATTATTTTGTGAGTCCTCAAATAGATTTGTCGCAGGAAGAGTGGAAAGATTTATACGAAAGTGATTATTTTGAAGCTTCTCAAAAAACGCAGTGGCAAATTGATTTAAATTCGAAAGAACTAAAAGATAGAATTGGTGTGATTTCAGAGAATCTTAATATAGAAAAAGGAAACTTTTTAGATATGGGTTGTGGAGAAGGATTTATGCTAAAGGAAGCCGAAATAAATGGTTTTAAGCCTTTCGGACTTGATATTGCCCATAATCTTAATCCAGAATTTTCAGAAAAATATGATTTTTTTAAAGGAAGTATTTTTGATGCAAAATTTCCAGATAATTTTTTCTCCGTGGTTTATATGGATTCTGTTCTGGAACATGTAACAAATCCGGTTGAAACAATTGCAGAGTTAAAAAGAATTTTAAAACCTGGTGGGATCATGTTGGTGATAGTTCCTAATGAGGATTCAACAATGAATACTGTTGCCAAATGGACTTATTTTTTGACTCTCAATTATTCCAAATATGGCAAAATAAAACCTTTTGTCACACCATACCATATTCAGGGATATAATAAAAAATCGCTTAATTCGTTATTCGATCGTTTGGATTTAGAGGTGATTGATATTGTTGGATTTGGTGGTAATTATAAATTCTGGAAATCGCAAACTCCTTTTTCAAAACAATATTTTGTAAGTTTGTTTACGTATCCATTTGGTTTATGGTCGGTTCTTTTTGATAAGCAGATACAGCTAATGTCCTTATTGAGGAAGTAATCAATAATAATTTTAATAGAAATTAATGCAAAAATTAGATTCTTCAAAAATCAAATACTATCGTAAAAACTATGGTGGGATTCTTGAGAATTTCTTTTCACTTTCGGTTTTAAATGCCATCTCATTTTTATTTCCATTAATTACAATACCTTATTTAACAAGAGTTTTAGGTCCTGAGAAATTTGGAGTAGTTTCGTTTGCATTGGTTATCATGCAGTATTTTATTATTTTCACAAGTTTCGGATTTGCATATTCTGCAACTCAACAGATTTCTATAAACCAAAATAACATAAAAAAAGTATCAGCCATTTTTTCGGCTGTTATTAGTGTAAAGCTATTGATTTCAATTTTATGTGGTATTGTTTTAATGCTGCTCATTGTTTTATCAGACCAATTTCGGGGAGATTATTTAATTTTTATTTATTCATTCGGAATGGTTATTGGCGATGCTTTGGTTCCTGTTTGGCTTTTTCAGGGAATGGAAAAAATGAAATTTATTACCATCGTTAATTTTGCATCGAAGCTAATTTTTACCTTGCTGATCTTTGTTTATGTTCAAAAAGAATCTGATTATTTTATCGTTCCTTTGTTTAATACTCTTGGATTTTTGGTTGCAGGTATTATCAGCTTTTTAATTGCCTTTAAAATTTTCAAATTAAGCATTGTATTGCCAAAAGCCAGTGAAATAAAAATCCAGATGAAAGAAGCCTGGCCCATTTTTGTTTCAACTTTTAGTATGAATCTTTATCGTAATGCTAATGTTTTGTTATTAGGATTTTTTACAAATTATACCTTGGTTGGTTATTATGCTTCGGCAGAAAAAGTCATAAAAGGAATTCAATCTCTTATCACTCCGCTTTCTGACGCATTGTTTCCATATCTAAGTAAAAGATTTGCCAATGACTCAGCCAAAGAAAATGTTTCACTTATTGTTAAATTAGGAAAATATTACTTCTTGTTTTTAGCAGCCATTTCTGTTTTATTTTTATTATTTGCGAAACCAATTGTCACCGTTTTTCTGGGTGCAAAATTCGTTGCTTCAATTCCTGATATTCAAATTATGAGTTTTGTGGTATTATTAGGAGGAATGAATTATTTACTGGGAATTCTTGGTTTGGTAAATATGGGTTACAAAAAGAAATTTATGGTATTTGTGGCAATTACCGCCGTAATCAGTATTTTAAATTTAATTTGGCTCATTAATTTGTGGGCAGATAAAGGTGCTTCGGCATCAATGCTTATTAGTGAATTGGTGCTATTTATTATGTTATCTATTTTTGTTTTAAAACTAAAAAAAGAAAATGGATAATAAAACAATCGAAATAAACAGTCAGCCGTCAATTGCTATTATTATTCTGAATTGGAATGGATATAATGATACCATTGCATGTTTGAAAAGTATTGCCGAATGCAATTACAATAATTTTGAAATCATTTTACTGGATAATGCTTCTGCCGATAATTCAGTCAATCAAATTAAAAAATGGATCAACGAAGACCAGGAAATTTCGGCCAGGAAATTTCAACTAAAAGGAAATTCTGTAAATAGCGAGATTTTAAAAGAAGATATTGGCATTACCTTTATTGAAAATTCTGAAAATTTTGGCTTTGCAAAAGGCAATAATATTGGAATCGCCGAAGCTTTGAAGGAAGGATTTGGATATGTCATGTTATTGAATAATGATACCGTAGTTGAAAAGAATTTTCTTGATGAACTAATTAGTTTTTTTGAAAAGAACAAAGAATATTCAGTTGCTAGTCCGCAAATTCGTTATTATAGTAAACCCGAAATTATATGGAATTGCGGTGGATTGATTTCAAATTATGGTTCCAGGAAGTATTTTTACGATGACAAAAATTATTCAGAATTACCAGAAACAGATTTTTTGACCATTAGTTTTATTACAGGTTGCGCACTTATTGCAAAAGCTGAAGTTTTTCAAAATTATGGAGCCCTGACCGAAGCATTCTTTTTTGGGGAAGAGGATTTTGAATTTTCAATGAGAATGAAAAAACTGAATGTTAAAGTCGCTTGTGTTCTCAATTCATTGATTTATCACAAAGTGAGTTCTTCCATTTCAGCTGCCTCTAATGTTTTGATTGGGAAAATTTATATTTATTACTTAAACAGATTTATCAATCTGAAAAGTTTTATGAATCCATTGAAATGGCATACCTGGCGTCTTACTTACACAATCTACATTTTTCTTCTTCTGAAAAAAAAGCATCATTTTAGAACCAAAACAATTCGGACTTTCATAAAAAGTTTGCTCAAAGATTCAAAAAAATTAAGTGGAGTAGATAAACAAATATTTGAAAAATACATCAATTGTAAATTTGAATAAAAAATGTTGAAGGCATTGGCCAAAATAAAACCAGATATTTTTAATCTCCACTTGCTATTTACTTTTTTCTTAGTGGCAATAATTCCATTTGCCTTTTCATTAATTTCTTATGGCTTGGTTTTGTGGATAATAAGTGGCGTGGTATTAATGCTGGTAAAAAGGGAAACTGTAAGTAAATTCAATTTTAATTTCGGACTTGTCATAAATATTCTTCTGTATTTTGTTTTTGTTGTTGGCGTTTTTTATTCGCAAAATACTGCCTCAGCATTATTCGATATACAAGTAAAAATTACATTATTAATTGTTCCTCCATTAATATTTTTGCTTAGAAACTTTTACCAAAAGCATTTTAATTTAACGATGACTGTTTTTGTGGTTTCAAATATTGTTGCTGGTATTGCATGCTTTTTATTGGCATTTTATCATTCCTTGCATTTCTCTGATGGAACATTGGTATTCAATAGCAAAGTGCCCGGAGTTTTTGAGGATGTGAATACCGCAATTCCTTCATATTTTTCTTATAGCATTTTTTCTGCATTTAAGCATCCTGCATATTTTTCGATGTATTTGGTTTTATGTGTTTTTATCATGGTTTATTTTTATAGGAATTCATTATTTATTTTCAAAAGCCAACTAAAAAGTAAGTTTTTATATATCACCATTATTTCTTTTTTAATCCTCATCATTTATTTCCTTGAGTCAAAAGCAGCCTATTTGTCATTATTGCTTTTGTTTTTGATTTACAGCATTGGCTACGTATGGAGCGAAAAGAAATGGATTCTTGGAATTGCGATTATTCTTTCGATAATTGTAATTGGAATTATTGGATTTAAACAAAATTCACGTTTTTACTATATAAAAACAGCATTGAAAAGCAAAAGTGAATTTGTCCAAGCCATTCAGAAAAAGGATTACAAATTATTAATTGATACTTATGGAATCGACAGAATTCCAATTTGGATGATTTCCTCCGAGGTAATTCAGGAGAATTTTATTATTGGGGTTGGCTCTGGCGATGTTTCGGACGCCCTATTAAAGAAATATAAAATATATAAACTACAATCTTTAGAATCCAATAAATACAATACCCACAATCAATATTTGGAAACATTTATTGCAGTGGGATTAATTGGGTTTATTATTTTTATTTTATGGCTGTTTTATCCTTTGTTTCTGAAGAGAAATTATACAAAAAGAAATTTTCTTATCCTGATTTTTATTGGAATAATAAGCATTAATTTTTTGTTCGAAACAGCCTTAAATACAATTTCTGGTGTCATTTTTATTGCCTTTTTTTATAGTTTTTTGCTTTTTGCTTCAAATCAAAAAATGGCAAAAGACAATAGTTAGAATTGTTTTAATAGTTATAAATAAATATTCGTTATTTTGCAGAAAAAATCAAACAAACTCAATCTATGTTAAACCATGCTCTTCTTTTGGTGCTTATTGTTGAGGTGATTTTTTTTACCTATTTTGACAAGAAAACTTATGGGAATTACTATTCACCAGTGGTTATTCTTTCTTATCCGCTTCTGGCCATAATTTTACTTGCATTTTTATTTTGTGCTCCATTAGGATTTAAGCCAATTTCCACATCTTTGTTACTTTTATGCAATTTTGGCTTATTGGTGTTTTGGTTTGGTAGCTTTTTTTGGAGCGTCATTATTCCTGCAAGGGTTTTGCAAAGAGTTTCCGAGAAATTTGAAAAGCCCGAAAATCTTGTTTCTTTTAAATTGAAAACCAGTTTGCAAATATTAGCATGGCTGATAATCATATTCATGCTGTATTCTTTTATGCTGACTTTACAGAAATATGGCAGTATTTCGGCAAGTGGATCTGATGGCTTTACAAAAGAATATGGAGGACAAGGAATACAAGGTCATGTTTTAGGTTTGGCCATTCCTCTTTTGATTTTTTTTATTGGTATTTCCAAGAAAAGGGATCTTTTTACAATTGCCACCATTGTATTTTTGGTAATTGTTTGCTTTTTATACCGAGTAAAAAATTGGCTTTTTATTCCAATACTTGGCGGGATTTTAATTCGCTTTTTCTATGAAAGGAAATTTCGAATTAACCCATTTAAGATTATCATTTTTGCAATTTTAGTTTTACTGCTGTTTGTTTTAAGTTATGCATTTACGGTAAGAGCCAATGAAAATGGGTTGATTTTTTTACTGAAACATTTTATGGGATATATTTATGCCGGAGTTTTAGGTTTTGGGGAACATATCAATCAAAATATGCCAGTTGGGGTGGATCCGAAGGTTTTATTTATGCCTTTTATTAATATTTACAATTATGTTACAGGTAGCGAAGTCACTGGCGTGGTAAGTTCTTATCATGTTTTGATTGATAAACGAGGACTTGAAGATGTAAACGTAAAAACTTTTTTTGGAACAATTTTAATTTATGGAGGATATTATATTGGCGTTTGTTATACGCTTTTATTAAGTATTTTTTTCTATTTTATTTGGATTGTGGCTTCTTTATCGAAAAATTACTGGATGGTAGTTTTATATGTTTTTTTAGCCACAGCCCTCGCTTTGGGATGGTTTGATTTTTATTACAATCTCCTTCCTTTTCTTGAATTGCCCATTTATATGATTATTTTAATAATTCTCACAAACAAAAAAAGAAAGAACTTCAGTGAAAATATTTTTACTAGCTAATCCAAACAGCGTTCATACAAAAAAATGGGTGACTTCTTTATGTGAGAAAGGCTTAGAAATTGTGCTTTTTAGTTTGCACAGTATCGAAAACAATTATTACGCTGGATTACCTAATTTCAAAAGCTATTCATTAGATTACAACAATGATTTAAACCGAAAAGATAGCAAATTTAAAAAGTTGTCTTACCTAACAGCCGTTTTAAAAATTAAAAAAGCCATTGCAATAGAAAAACCAGATATTGTTCATTCTCATTATGCTTCAAGCTATGGTTTGCTTGGAGCTTTGAGTAAATTTCATCCGTTTATTATTTCTGTTTGGGGAAGTGATATTTACGAATTCCCACATAGTTCATTCATTGCAAAAAAAATCATAAAGTACAATCTTTCTAAAGCTGATCAGATTTTATCAACCAGCCATGCCATGGCGATTGAAACTAAAAAATATACCAATAAAGAAATTGAAGAAACTCCTTTTGGAGTTGACTTAACAAGATTTATGAAAACTACCCCACCAAGAATATTTGGTGAGAATGACATTGTTATTGGCACAATAAAATCTTTAGAAAAAGTTTATGGAATAGAATATCTAATTGAAGCTTTTAATGACGTTGTAATCAATAATCCTGAGAAATCATTAAGGCTTCTTATTGTCGGCAATGGCTCTTGTGAAAGCGAATTAAAAT
This sequence comes from Bacteroidota bacterium, assembly GCA_013377115.1. Classification (GTDB taxonomy): domain Bacteria; phylum Bacteroidota; class Bacteroidia; order Bacteroidales; family CG2-30-32-10; genus Cfx2-01. The sequence goes on from JACAAW010000041.1 coordinate 21,228, forward strand.
CACGAGTTAAGGAATTGCAAATTGAGGACAAAGTTTTATTTGCTGGATTTGTAAATCATTCCGAAATCGTTTCATACTATAACAATATTGATATCTTTGTGGTTCCATCAATACGCGAGAGTTTTGGAGTTTCTGTAATTGAGGCGTCGGCTTGTGAATTACCTGTAATTGTTTCAAATACTGGCGGCTTACCAGAAGTAGTTGAAAATAATTCAACTGGTTTTATTGTTCCACCTCAAAATTCAAAGGCTATTGCAGAGGCAATTGAAATATTATTAAATGATAAGATGCTAATTTCAGAGATGGGAAAAGCTGGCCGAAAAATGGTTGAAACCAAATATAATTGGCCAATTTGTGTGGAAAGAATGATTGATATCTATAACAAAGCATTAAAAAAATAAATTTATTTATGATCAATATGGAAATATCTCAACCAAAAGTTTCAATAATAATTCCAACCTATAATGAAGAGTTGTTTTTGGTGAACTGTGTTGATTCCATTTTAAAAAATAAATACCCAAAACAACAATTAGAAATTATTCTTATTGATGGTTTGAGCACTGACAAAACAACTGAAATTGCAAAAGAGATTATTGAGGAAAATAAGGAAGTTTCTATTCAGTTAATCTCCAATCCAAAAAAAACATTTCCTTGTGCCGTCAATTTGGGAGTAAAAGATTCTACTGGTGATTTCATTATGATTTTAGGTGCCCATGCGGTTTATGACGAAATGTATATTCCTTTATGTGTTGAAAATTCATTAAAATACGATGCTGATAATGTTGGTGGTATTTTAAATACCATTGGATTGAACCAATCTTTAACCGGGAAATTAATCACCAATGTTCTTTCAAGTCCTTTTGGTGTGGGTAATTCTGTTTTCAGAACAGGCACTGATAAAGTAACTGAAGTCGATACAGTGTTTGGAGGATTTTACAAAAGAAGCGTTTTTGATAAAATTGGATATTTTAATGAAAATCTGAGAAGTTCTTCTGATATGGATTTTAATGTTCGGCTTAAAAAAACCGGTGGGAAAATAATTCTCGATCCACTGATAATTGCAACGTATTATACCAGAAGCGATTTTGGGAAATTTATGAAAAACAATTGGAGAAATGGATTTTGGGCAATTTATCCATTAAGATTTGTTGATTATTTGCCAGTTTCAATTAGGCACTTAATTCCTTTATTTTTTATCTGCGGAGTGATTGGAGGAAGTGTTTTATCTTTGTTTTCAAATGTGTTTTTATTTCTGTTTTTAGGTGTTCTTTCTTTATACGTTTTGCTTTCATTTTATTTCTCAATTCCTTTTGTTAAGAAAGGTTTTGCGAATATTATTTTTATGCCATTTTTATTTTTATTTCTCCATTTAACTTACGGTTGTGGTTCGTTACTGGCGATTATTAATGTTGTTTTTTTTAAAGTTTTAAATATCATTAAACGATGAAACGAATTTTTGATTTTACTTCCAGTTTTTTTGGACTCCTTTTATTTTCTCCATTTCTATTGATTATTGCATTAATTATTAAATTCAATGATTTTGGCCCCATATTTTATAAAGCTCCCAGAGTTGGCTTAAATGGAAAACTTTTTAAAATGTTCAAATTTCGTACAATGGTTGTAAATGCTGATAAAATTGGAGCTTCTTCCACAACAAGTACTGACCCAAGAATCACTGGTATGGGCCGTTTTTTGAGAAAATATAAATTAGACGAAATGCCTCAACTTATCAATGTTTTATTCGGAAATATGAGTATTGTTGGTCCACGTCCCGAAGTTAAATATTTTACTGATTTATTTACAGAGGAAGAAAAAGCTATTTTGTCTGTAAAACCAGGTATTACAGATTATGCTTCAGTATGGAATTCTGATGAAGGAAAAATTCTGGAAGGTGCTGAGGATCCTGATAAAGCCTATATGGAACTAATATGGCCTGATAAGAAAAAATTGCAACTAAAATACGTTCAAGAACACACTTTTTGGGTTGATATTAAAATTGTTTTTTTAACTTTGCAGGCAGTTGTAAGAAATTAACTTCAATAACCAAGTCTGCTTTATTAATGACCTATTCCAAAGATTTTTTAGAAAAACTATACTGGATGATGCTTCGCATTAGAATGTGCGAAGAAAGTTTGGTTGACCCGATTTTAAAAGGAGAAATTAAAACTCCTTGTCATTTATATTCCGGACAGGAAGCCGTTGCTACTGGTGTTGGCGCTGCCCTTGAACAAAAAGACTATGTTTTTGGAAACCATCGTTCCCATGGTCATTATTTGGCGAAAGGTGGCGATATGACTGCTATGATTGCTGAAATTTATGGAAAAGAAGCAGGTTGTTCTCGTGGCAGAGGTGGTTCGATGCATTTGATTTCACCAGAAAATGGAGTCATGGGTATCGTTCCTATTGTTTCAGGGACTATTTCCTTAGCCCTTGGTTCTGCCTTATCAATAAAAATAAAGAAAGAAGATAAAGTTACTGTTAGCTTTTTTGGTGATGGGGCCACAGGAGAAGGTGTTTTATATGAATCCTTAAATTTTGCTTCACTAAAAAAATTGCCAATTATCTTTGCCTGTGAAAATAATTTATACTCAACACATTTACCAATAAACGAAATCCGTACCAATAGGAATATTTTCAATATTGCCAATCCATTCGAGATAGAAACTTATCGGGTTGATGGAAATAATGTTCTTGAGGTTTATGAAACAGCTCAGAAAGCAGTTGAAAGTTGCAGAAGTGGAAAAGGGCCCGTTTTTATCGAATTTTTAACTTATAGATTCCGCGGTCATGTTGGTCCTGATGATAATATTCAAGGAACGCATACCGATATCAGACCTAAAGATGAAATCGAAGCTTGGTTGAAAAAAGATCCATTAACTCAATTTAAAAAATACTTAATCGAAAATAATATTTCAACAGAAATTGATTTTGAACAAATTCAAAATAAGGTTGAAGCAGAAGTAAATGCAGCCAACGATTTCGCAAAAAATAGTCCTAAACCAAATAAAGAAGACCTTTGTAAATATGTGTTCAAATAATAGAAAACTAAATTTTGGCTTAGCGATCAACGAAGCTATTCGCCAGATGATGGAAACGGATGATACGGTTTTTCTTATTGGTCAAGGAGTTAAAAGTCCTTGGTACGTTGGAAATACTTGCAATGGATTGGTTGAGCAATTTGGTGAGGAAAGAGTTATTGATACTCCTGTTTCAGAAAATGCAATTACAGGTGCCGCAGTTGGTGCTTCTATTGCTGGAATGAAAGCCATAGTGGTTCATCCTCGAGTTGATTTTGTTTTATATGCTTTTGATCCAATTGTAAATCAAGCTGCAAATTGGCATTATATGAATGGTGGGAAATCTTCTGCGCCAGTTGTTTTTTGGTTAATTGTTAATAGAGGTGGAGAACAAGCAGCGCAGCATTCACAAGCTTTGCATTCGATGTTTGCACACGTTCCAGGTTTGAAAGTTGTGGCTCCTTCAACGCCATATGATGCAAAAGGATTGATGGTTTCATCAATTATGGAGGAAAATCCTGTTGTTTTTATTGATGATAGATGGTTGTATCGTTCGCAAGATGCAGTTCCAGAAGAAATGTACCAAATTCCAATTGGCAAAGGGATCGTTAGAAATGAAGGAAATGCAGCAACTTTGGTTTCGTTTTCTTATATGGCTCTTGAATCGCAAAAAGCAGTTGATGAATTAAAGGAACAAGGAATTGATGTTGAATTTATTGACTTAAGGACCATTAAACCATTAGACACGGAGATAATTTACAATTCCGTTAAAAAAACGGGAAAATTGATAATAGCTGATGGTTCATGGAAAACTGGAAGCGTTGCCGGCGAAATTTCAGCTTTGGTTGTGGAAAATATTTTCGAATATTTAAAAGCACCAATAAAAAGAGTTTGTTTGCCTGATGCTCCAGCACCAGCTTCCGAAAGTATTGAAAGTGTATATTATAAAACGAAAGACGATATTATTAAAGCAATTAAAGAAATATTATAACAATTATTTTATATGGAAAAAAGAAAAATCCGATTTGTTGATCCTGGCAAACTTTATAGAATGCTAAAACCAGAACTTGATGCGGTTTATTTTGATGTAATGGAAAAAGGTGAGCTGATAAATCGTGCTCATTTAAAATCATTTGAAGAAAACCTTGCGAAATTTGTTGGAACAAAATATGCCATTGGAATGAACAGTGGTTATGATTCTTTACATATTTCCCTTAGAGCTGCTGGTATCGGCGAAGGAGATGAAGTAATTGTTCCTGCTCACACTTTTGTTGCAAGCTGTTCGGCAATTGTGAATGTTGGTGCAACTCCAATATTAGTTGATGTAACCAAAGATTTCAATATTGATATGAGCAAGGTTGAAGAGGTAATTACTCCAAAAACCAAAGCAATTATGCCGGTTCATTTAAGTGGATGGATGGCTGATATGCCAGCTGTAATGAAAATTGCTGAAAAATATAATCTTGCTGTAATTGAAGATGCTTGTCAAAGTTTGGGATCTTCAATTAATGGTGTTGGTGCCGGCGCTTGGGGTTTAACCGGATGTTTCAGTTTTTATCCATTTAAAATTTTAGGCGGTTACGGTGATGGTGGAGCAATTACAACCAATAGCGAAGAAGTTGCTGATTACGCTCGCAGAATGAGATTCAATGGAGAAGATCGTGAAACAGGTGAATACCATGGACATGGTTTTACTTGCCTTCTTGATAATATGCAAGCTGCTTTTTTGGATGTGAAATTAAGATATATGAGACAATGGATAGAAAAAAGAAAATCCATTGCGAATAAATACAGAGAAGCTCTTTCGGATCTTCCTGATTTAACATTGCCTCATTATGATGTTGCTGGTTTTGAGCATGTTTATCAAAATTATACTTTGCTTTCTAAGCAAGGCGATGAGTTTTCGAATTATTTAAAAGAAAATGGGGTAGAAGTATTAACTCAATTCCGCAAACCATATTACAAACACGAAGGTTTAAAATTAGTTGACCGAGGATTCCCTGTTAC
>JACAAW010000042.1 GCA_013377115.1 Bacteroidota bacterium
TCAGCTTTCTTTCCTTCTTTTTCAGTTTCAGAGGTTTTAATTTCTTCTGGACCATCAATTGCATTATCATTAAAAACTTCGGTCTCGTTCACTTTTTCTTTCTGTTTATTATTCTTTTTATTCATGTTGAAAATGTCATTGATTTTTTGTTTCATTTTACTTTTTGGTATTTTTATTGAAAATTAGTACAAAAACAAATATGTAAATAAATTTCGAGGCATTCTTGCTTATCAAATAATTTGCCAATGCTTGAATTGCGACAAATTGGCAGAGTTTAAAAAATATAGGCAAAAGTAGTAAACTTTTGCCTAAAAAAAATGAAATATTATAATTAGAAAGAAACTTAGTTTGCTAAAAGTTCTTTTAATTTTGCTTCTAATGCGGGACCTCTTAATGTTTTTGCTAAAATAATTCCGTTTTTGTCAATAAGGAAATTAGCAGGGATTGAGTTTACTCCATAAGTTTGAGCTGGCATTGATTTCCAACCACCTAAATCACTAACATGAAATTCCCATTCTAATTTATCATCAGCAATAGCTTTTACCCAACCATCTTTGTTTTGGTCAAGAGAAACGCTGAAAATAGTAAATCCTTTTCCGCCTTTAAATTTTTTATCTTTATATTCTTTATAAGCTTTAACAACAGCAGGGTTTTCTTTTCTGCATGGTCCGCACCAAGAAGCCCAAAAGTCGATTAAAACAAGTTTGTTTTTAATAGAGTAAAGGGAAATTTCTTTTCCGTCAGGATTCAGATATTTTAAATCGGGGGCTTTGTTTCCAATATTGATTCCAATAGTAGGATTTTTATCCTGAGCATCAATACTTTTTATTTGTGTGAAAGTTGCAATGATTGCTACCAAAATAGCGATTGCAAAAGCTGTTTTTTTCATTTTTATCTATTTTTAAATTTTTGGATTATTTTCTTTCAATAATTGCGCCAATTTTTCTTAATCTACCATCTATATTTTGGTAACCTCTGTCAATTTGTTCAATATTGTGAATTACACTTTTTCCTTCTGCCGAAAGTGCAGCAATTAAAAGTGAAACTCCAGCTCTAATATCAGGCGAAGTCATAGAAATTCCTTTTAATGGAAACTGACGATTCAAACCAATTACGGTGGCACGATGTGGGTCGCATAAGATAATTTGCGCACCCATATCAATGAGTTTATCAACGAAAAACAAACGACTTTCGAACATTTTTTGGTGAATCAAAACACTTCCTTTTGCCTGTGTTGCCACAACCAAAATAATACTTAATAAATCCGGAGTAAATCCTGGCCAGATTGCATCGGCAATTGTTAAAATAGAACCATCAATAAAAGTTTCTATTTCATAATTTTCTTGAGCAGGAATATAAATATCGTCGTTTCTTCTTTCTAGCTTTATTCCAAGTCTTTGAAAAACATTTGGAATAATTCCTAACTGATCATAATTTACATCTTTAATTGTAATTTCTGATTTCGTCATTGCTGCTAAACCAATAAAACTTCCAATTTCAATCATGTCAGGGAGCAACCGATGTTCACATCCATGTAATTTGGAAACACCTTCGATGGTTAATAAATTAGAACCAATTCCAGAAATTTTGGCTCCCATATTATTAAGCATTCTGCAAAGTTGTTGTAAATATGGTTCGCAAGCTGCGTTGTAAATGGTTGTAATTCCTTCTGCTAAAACTGCTGCCAAAACAATATTTGCAGTTCCTGTAACTGATGCTTCATCCAAAAGCATATAACAACCTTTTAGTTGTTTCGCTTCAATTTTAAAGAAACCTTCAACATCATTAAAATTAAATGTGGCACCAAGTTTTTGTAAACCGATAAAATGGGTGTCTAACCTACGACGACCGATTTTGTCGCCACCTGGTTTTGGCATGTATGCTTTCCCAAATCTGGCAACTAAAGGTCCGATAATCATAATTGAACCTCTCAAACTTGAAGCTTGCTGTTTAAATTGATCTGTGGTGAGATAATCTAAATTTATGTCATCAGCCTGAAAAGTAAATGTTCCCTCACTTACCTTTTTGATTTTTACACCTAAATCGGCAAGCAATTCCATTAATTTATTTCCATCGCGAATGTCTGGAATGTTTGAAATAGTAATAATATCTGACGAAAGTAGAACTGCACAAAATATTTGCAATGCTTCATTTTTTGCTCCTTGAGGAGTTATTTCCCCCCGAAGTTGCTGTCCGCCTGTTATTTCAAATGAACTCATAAATTCCAGATTAACTTAAAATGAATATTATGATTTAGGTTTGTTGAATTTATTATTTGGGTTATTGTGCCCACCTTGGTTATTGCGGTTTTTGCTGAAATTCGTTCTTTTTTGGTTGGTTGAATTATTTCCATTAACAACATTGGTATGTTTAATGGTTTTGTTTCTTGCCAAAATATCACTGGTGCTGCTTAAACGAATATCGTCTTTCAAAATTAATTTCCCGCCAGACAATAAAGAAAGGTGCTCTGCAATTACTTCATCGTTTACAGATTCTTTATTCCAAGTTAAATAAGATTTTTTCAAATGGTTGGCAATTGCTTTTATCAATGCTTCTTTTGATGGACCTTCTTCTAGAGTAATTGCTTTATTTACGATTAATTCAATGTTTTTTCCATAATAACGGAACAACATTTTTTTATTTGGGTAATTAACTTTTTCAGGTTTTTTCTCTAAAGTTTCTGCTGATGGAATAGGGTAGGGTGAGTCTACGTCTAATTTAAAATCAGACATAATAAATAAATGGTCCCATAGTTTATGACGGAAATCTCCAACATCTCTTAAATGAGGATTTAATTGCCCCATAACTGCAATAATTGCTTTCGCTGCTTTATTTCTTTTTTCTTTATCCTCAATGCTTATGGTAAACTCAATCATCTTTTGAATATTTCTACCGTATTCAGAAATAATCATTTTTGGACGAGTTGTATTGTACTCCATCATATTATATTGTATGTTTTAGTGAAAGTGCAAATTTATAAAAAAATATTTAATGAATAGTTATTTAATGATTTTCAGTTTAGCAAATTTGAGAAGTAGTTGTTTTTGGCCAACTTGCTGAAAGAAAACAGTGGCTTTTTTATTGGAACCGGTTCCTTCAATGTTTATTATTTTCCCTTTGCCAAATCTCTGGTGTTCGATTTCCATTCCATTTTGAATTTCATCAGAATCATTTGCTTCGAAATCTTTTGAGGTGGCCTGATCTGCTTCACTAGCTTTTATTAATTTGCCTTTTGGAAATATGGTGATTTTTTCCTGTTTTACTGTATTGCTTAAATTAAGATTTGCTTTATTCCCAAAAACGCTTGATACTCTGGCTTTTTGTGGAAAATCAATATATTTTTCGTCAATTTCTTCAATGAATCGACTTGGTTCGCAACTTGTTAAATTTCCCCATTTATAGCGACTTGTTGCGTAGGAAACACTTAATTTTGTCATTGCTCTTGTAATAGCAACGTAAAAAAGTCGTCTTTCTTCTTCCAAATCCACACGAGAGCCAATTGATTGCAACGAAGGAAAAAGATTTTCTTCAACACCAACCACAAAAACATAAGGAAATTCAAGTCCTTTGGCTGCGTGAATGGTCATCAGCGATACTTTATTATTGTCGTTTTTATCATCAGAATCAGCATCGGTAAGTAAAGCAATATCTTGCATAAACTCGTCAAGAGTTTTTATTGAATTTTCTATTGATTCGTCATCAGTATTTGATTTCTTCTCAGTAAAATCTTTAATGGCATTCAAAAGTTCTTCAATATTTTCGTGACGGCTAACACCTTCAGGTGTGCGATCGGCATAAAGTTCTTTTAAAATTCCGGAAGAAGATGCAATTAATTTGGCCAATTCAAAAGCATTTTTAGTTTTCAACATCGTTGCAAAACTCTTTATCATAATAACAAAATCACTAATTTTTGTTGCCGTTCCAGAATTAATTCCCAGAGGATAGAGATTGGCTTTTTCAACGATTTGCCAAAAACTTTTATCATGGTAGTTTGCGCAAACAACAATTTTCTCCAATGAGGTTTTGCCGATACCTCGAGCAGGATAATTGATGATTCTATTAAATGCTTCCTCATCATTTTGATTGATTACCAAACGAAAATAGGCAAGTAAATCTTTAATTTCTTTCCTTTTGTAAAATGACAAACCACCATATATTCTATAAGGAATACCTAATTTTCTTAAGGCTTCTTCCATTGAACGAGATTGTGCATTGGTGCGGTACAAAATTGCAAAAGCATCATTTTGTAGTTGATTGTGCATTTTCTGTTCGAAAATGGAATTGGCAATTAATTGTCCCTCTTCATTATCAGAATTGGCCTTTAAAAGCTGGATTTTATTTCCTTCTTCATTTTCGGTCCAGATTTCTTTTTTTATTTGATCTTTATTTTTTTCAATAATACTATTTGCAGCATTTACAATATTTTGTGTCGAGCGATAGTTTTGTTCGAGTTTATAAGTTTTTAAATCAGGATAATCCTTTTTTAAGTTCAGTATATTTTGAATATTGGCCCCACGAAAAGCATAAATACTTTGAGCATCGTCGCCAACAACACAAACATTTTCGTTGTTTGCAGCCAATTTTTTTACAATTAAATATTGAGAATAATTGGTGTCCTGATATTCATCTACCAAAATATACTTGAAAATTTGCTGATATTTATAGAGCACATCTGGGAAATCTCTCAACAAAACATTCATGTTAAATAGCAAATCATCAAAATCCATTGCGGAGGCTTTAAAACACCTCTTATTATATAATGTATATAATTCTCCAATAAATGGTTTTCCAGAAATTTTATCCTGACTAATAATTTCGTTATTCTTATTATAATCTATTGGGGAAATTAAATTTGTTTTGGCTGCCGAAATTCTATTGAGAACATAATTGGCAACATATTGTTTGTCGTCGAGGTTTTGTTCTTTAATAATAGATTTGATTAAACTTTTTGAATCATCAGAATCATAAATAGTAAAATTTGAAGGATAGCCAAGTTTTTCGGATTCAATTCTTAATATTCTGGCAAAGACAGAGTGAAAAGTTCCCATCCAAACATTTTTGGCATCGGTATTTGCGACAAGACTAAAAACCCGTTCTTTCATTTCACGGGCTGCTTTATTTGTAAAAGTTAAGGAAAGAATATTAAAAGGATCAACTCCTTTTTGTAATAAATATGCTATTCTATAAGTAAGTACTCTAGTTTTTCCTGAGCCAGCTCCTGCCAAAACCATGATTGGTCCATCAACATCAATAACTGCTTTTTTTTGCTCCTCGTTTAATTCTTCTAAAATGTTTTTCACTCTCGTATAAAAATTTTTCGTAAATTTACTTTTTCACAAAAGTACTAAAATAAAAAAATAAAAAACTGCTCATAAAAAATTCTTCAAAATAGATTTTCTCTTCAGAAAAATAAAAAAAAATATTTCTTTTGTTGAAAAATAAAAAATCTAGAGATTTTTATTGTAAGTTGTTGAAAAACAAGCTTTTTTGTGATGGAGATGAAAGAATTGTGAAAAAAAATAAAAAAAAAGTAAAATATTTTCATTCAACCCATTGGTTTTATGAAATAAACTTTTACCTTTGCACTCCCAAATTTAGGGTTGTTAATAATTTGTTAATTAAATAAAAAAGCATTAGTATGCCTACTATACAACAGTTAGTTCGTAAGGGACGCAGTAAAATTACTGAAAAAAGCAAATCTCCAGCTTTGGATTCATGTCCACAGAGAAGAGGGGTTTGTGTTAGAGTTTATACTACAACACCAAAGAAACCAAACTCTGCAATGAGAAAAGTAGCAAGAGTTAGATTAACTAATGGAAAAGAAGTAAACTCTTACATTCCTGGCGAAGGTCACAATTTGCAAGAACACTCAATCGTATTGATTCGTGGTGGAAGAGTTAAAGATTTACCAGGTGTAAGATATCACATCATTAGAGGTGCCTTAGATACATCAGGAGTTGATGGTAGAAATCAAAGACGTTCTAAATACGGAACAAAAAGACCAAAAGCAAAAAAATAAAAAGAATAAGATAAATAAAGGAATACAAAAATGAGGAAATCAAAACCTAAAAAAAGAATTATTCTTCCAGATCCAAAATATAATGATGTTTTGGTTACAAAATTCGTTAACAATTTAATGTTAAGAGGCAAGAAAAATGCAGCATATAAAATTTTCTATGATGCAATTGACGTAGTTTCTGAGAAATTAAATGAAAATGGATTAGAAGCATGGAAAAAAGGATTGATTAATGTAACACCATCTGTTGAAGTAAGAAGTAGAAGAATTGGTGGCGCAACTTTCCAAATTCCATCAGAAATCAGACCAGAGAGAAAAAGTTCAATTGGAATGAAAGCCTTAATTAATTTTGCTCGTAAGCGCAATGAAAAATCAATGAGTGGAAAACTTGCTGGTGAAATCATGTCTGCTTATAAAGAAGAAGGTGGAGCTTTCAAAAGAAAAGAAGATACACATAGAATGGCTGACGCGAATAAAGCGTTCTCACATTTCAGATTTTAATTTAAAAAAGGAGTACAACAAAGATAAAGTGTCGCGTAATTTAACATATACAAGAAACATAGGCATTATGGCTCATATAGATGCGGGTAAAACCACAACTACTGAGCGTATATTGTATTATACCGGCATAAACCACAAAATGGGAGAGGTTCATGATGGAGCTGCAACTATGGACTGGATGATTCAAGAACAAGAAAGAGGAATCACTATTACATCTGCTGCGACAACTACATTTTGGGATTATAATAATGAACAATACAAGATTAATATAATTGACACACCTGGCCACGTTGACTTTACTGTTGAGGTGGAACGTAGTTTAAGAGTATTAGACGGAGCAGTTGCTTTGTTTTGTGCAGTTGGCGGTGTTGAACCACAATCAGAAACAGTTTGGAGACAAGCTGATAAATACAATGTTCCAAGAATCAGTTTTGTAAATAAAATGGATCGCGCCGGAGCTGACTTTTTTAGTGTTTTAGACCAAATAAAAAGTAGGTTAGGAGCCAATCCAATTCCAATCCAAATTCCGATTGGTGCAGAAGATTCATTTGTTGGAGTTGTTGATTTAATAAAAAATAAAGCCTTCGTTTGGGACGATGAAGCGAATGGGGAAACTTATAAAGAGGTTCCCATTCCAGAAGATATCTTAGATGAAGTTAACGAATACCGTACAAAATTAATAGAAGGTGCAGCTGAAGAAAGCGATGTCCTTCTTTCTAAGTTTTTAAATGACCCTGATTCAATTACAGAAGAAGAGGTTATTGGTGCAATAAGAAAAGCTACTAATGAATTGAGAATTACTCCAGTTTTATGTGGTGCAGCATTTAAAAACAAAGGAGTTCAAATATTACTAGATTCAATAGCAGCATTTTTGCCAAGTCCGATGGATATTCCTGCGGTAGTTGGCATCAATCCATATACAGAAAAAGAAGAAACAAGAGCGCCAAATGTAGATGATCATTTCTGTGCATTGGCCTTTAAAATTGCAACAGATCCTTTCGTAGGAAGAATTGCTTTTTTTAGAGTTTACTCTGGTTCCCTTTCAGCAGGTTCTTACGTGTTAAACACTGGAACAAACAAAAAAGAGAGAATTTCACGTATTATGCAAATGCATGCCAATAAACAAAATCCACTTGATTTAATTGAAGCTGGAGATATTGGAGCAGCAGTTGGATTTAAAGATATTAGAACAGGCGATACACTTTGTGATGAGAAATTTCCATTGGTATTAGAATCAATGACTTTCCCAGAACCTGTAATTGGAGTTGCAGTTGAGCCAAAAACTCAAGCAGATGTTGATAAATTAAGTATTGCATTAAATAAACTTGCTGAAGAAGATCCAACTTTTAAAGTTAGAATTGATTCAGAAACCGGTCAAACAGTAATAAGTGGAATGGGTGAATTACACCTTGATATCTTATTAGACAGACTAAAAAGAGAATTTAAAATAGAATGTAATCATGGAAATCCACAGGTTGCATACAAAGAAATGATTACCAACGAGGTTGAACATAGAGAAGTTTATAAAAAACAAACTGGTGGTAAAGGTAAATTTGCAGATATTAATGTCATAGTTTCTCCTGTGGATGAAGGAAAAACTGGACTACAATTTATAAATGAAACAGTAGGCGGAAGTATTCCAAAAGAATTTATTCCTTCTATTGAAAAAGGATTTAAAGCCGCTCTTTCCAATGGTGTATTGGCAGGTTTTCCTGTAGATAGTTTGAAAGTAAGATTGATTGATGGTTCTTACCATAATGTTGATTCGGATTCGCTTTCTTTTGAAATTGCTGCTAGAATTGCATTTAAAGAAGCTTGTAAAAAAGCAAAAGCAATTTTATTAGAACCAATAATGAAAATTGAAATAGTAACACCTGAAGAATATATTGGAGATGTTACTGGAGATTTAAATAAAAGAAGAGCACATTTAGAAAACGTAACTTTGAAAATAGGTTACCAAGTTGTTAGAGCAACTGTTCCTTTATCAGAAATGTTTGGTTACATAACTGATTTGAGAACCATTACTCAAGGAAGAGCAACATCTTCGATGGAGTTTTCGCATTATGCAGAAACACCAAAGACAATAACAGATGAAGTAATATATAAAATTAAAGGATATATATCAACATATTAATTATTATTAAATTAGTATAAACGTGAGTCAAAAGATCAGAATTAAATTAAAATCATACGATTATAATCTCGTTGATAAATCAGCTGAGAAAATCGTGAAAACTGTTAAATCAACAGGTGCTATTGTTAAAGGACCAATTCCTTTGCCAACAAATAAAAAGATATATACAGTTTTGAGATCTCCTTTTGTAAACAAAAAGGCAAGAGAGCAATTCCAATTATCTTCTTATAAGAGATTGTTAGATATTTACAGTACAACATCAAAAACAGTTGATGCATTAATGAAACTGGAATTACCTAGTGGAGTTGAAGTAGAAATCAAAGTGTAATTTGATATTGAAGATTCAATAAAGAAAAATAGTAAAAACAAAATAAAACCATGTCAGGATTAATAGGTAAAAAAATCGGAATGACCAGTATTTATGATGCCTCTGGGAAAAATATCCCATGCACAGTTATTGAAGCTGGCCCTTGTGTAATTACACAAGTTAGAACAATTGAGAATGACGGTTATGAAGCTATTCAGCTTTCTTATGATGAGAAAAAGGAAAAGCACACAACCAAAGCTCTACAAAAACATTTTGAAAAAGCAGGAACTACTCCAAAGAAAATTTCTTATGAATTTTCTCGTTTTGATGCAGAACATCGCAAAAAATTTGGTGAAGTAATTGGTGTTGATGTTTTTGAAGAAGGAGAATTCATTGATGTTGTTGGTACCTCAAAAGGAAAAGGATTTCAAGGTGTTGTAAAACGTCATGGATTTGCTGGTGTTGGTGATGCAACTCACGGACAACATAATAGATTAAGAGCTCCAGGTTCTGTTGGTGCGTCATCTTGGCCATCAAGAGTATTCAAAGGCATGAGAATGGCTGGAAGAATGGGTGGAGATCGTGTTAAAATGATTAATTTACAAATTATAAAAATATTCCCTGAAAAGAACTTAATAGTAGTTAAAGGTTCGGTACCAGGTGCAAGTGGTTCATATTTAATTTTAGAAAGATGGAATTAGAAGTTTATAACATTAATGGCAATAAAACTACCAAAAAAGTGTCCTTAGATGACGCGATTTTTGCTATTGAACCTAATGATCATGCAATTTATCTTGATGTTAAACAGTACATGGCTAATCAAAGACAAGGTACTCACAAGGCAAAAGAAAGATCAGAAGTTTCTGGTAGTACAAGAAAACTGAAAAAACAAAAAGGCACAGGTGGTGCACGTTCAGGTGATATCAAATCTCCATTGTTTCCTGGAGGAGGTAGAGTATTTGGACCACGTCCACGTGACTATAACTTTAAACTTAATAAAAAGTTAAAGAAATTAGCCAGAAAATCTGCTTTAACATACAAGGCAAAAGATAATGCAATTCTTGTATTAGAAGATTTCACATTTGATGTTCCTAAAACTCAATCATACATTGATTTATTGAAAAATTTTAATCTTTTTGATAAAAAAACGTTATTGGTGCTTTGTGAATCAAATAAAAATGTATATTTGTCCTCCCGAAATTTAAAAAAGGCGAATATAGTAATGGCTTCAAACTTAAACACTTATGATATTTTAAATGCAAAAAATTTACTTTTTGTAGAAGGTTCTGTGAAAGAAATTGAGAAGATGTTTCTTCTAGCAGATTGATTTTTAATAAGTTAAGTTAGAGTGCTTGATTGACGCGTAATTTTAAAATAAAGAAACAAAATGAATACATTAATAAAACCAATAATAACCGAAAAAATGACAGCAATTAGCGAGAAGTTCAATCGCTATGGATTCATTGTTGAATATAAATCAAACAAGATTCAAATAAAAAATGCTGTTGAAGAAATGTATGGTGTAAAAGTTGAAACTGTAAACACAATGAGATACAGTGGAAAATTGAAATCACGTAATACTAAAGGCGGTATTATTACAGGCAGAACAAATGCATTTAAGAAAGCTATTGTTACATTAGCTTCAGGTGAAAATATAGATTTTTATAGCAATATTTAAGATAGATGGCTTTAAAGAAATTCAATCCAACAACACCAGGTCAGCGCTTCAAAGTTGTAAGCGCAAATGACGACATTACCACAAATATCCCTGAAAAGACTTTGATGGTTCCAAATAAAAGATCCGGAGGAAGAAATAATTCTGGAAAAATGACCATGAGATATATTGGTGGTGGTCACAAACAAATGCTAAGAGTTATCGATTTTAAAAGAGATAAAGACGGTGTTCCAGCAATAGTAAAAACTGTTGAATACGATCCAAATCGTACTGCAAGAATTGCATTATTGTTTTATGCTGACGGCGAAAAAAGATATATAATAGCTCCTCACGGAATTAAAGTAGGACAAAAAGTTTTATCTGGCCAAGGAGTTTCTCCTGAAATTGGAAATACTTTATTCCTAAGTGAAGTTCCACTTGGTACCATAATTCATAATATTGAATTACGTCCTGGTCAAGGTGCTTGTATTTCAAGAAGCGCTGGTTCTTATGCTCAATTGATGTCAAGAGATGGTAAATATGCTGTACTTAAAATGCCTTCAGGTGAAACCAGAATGATTTTAATTACATGTAAAGCAACTATCGGAATGGTTTCTAATATTGATCATAGTTTAGAAGTTTCTGGTAAAGCAGGTAGACACAGATGGCAAGGTAGAAGACCACGAGTAAGAGGTGTTGTTATGAATCCAGTTGATCACCCAATGGGCGGTGGTGAAGGAAGAGCAACCGGTGGTCATCCACGTTCTAGAAAAGGTATACCAGCAAAAGGATACAAAACTAGAGCTCGCAAAAATAAATCGAATAAATACATTATTGATAGAAGAAAGAAATAGTAATTTCTGTAAATAAAAAGATATGAGTCGTTCACTTAAAAAAGGTCCATTTATTTGCTACAAACTTGAAAAGAAAGTTGTAGACTTGATTGAGAACAAAAAGAAAACCGTTATAAAGACATGGTCGAGAAGTTCAATGATTTCACCAGATTTCGTTGGTCAAACCATAGCTGTACACAACGGCAATAAATTTATCCCTGTTTATGTAACTGAGAATATGGTTGGTCATAAATTAGGTGAATTTTCTCCAACAAGAATGTTTAGAGGACACGCAGGTAATAAAGATAAAGGTAAAAAATAAAGTAAAACATTGAGAAATGGGACTTAGAAAGCGCGAAAAAGCAACAGAATTAAAAGAGGCAAAGAAAAAAACATATTTTGCAAAATTAAATAATTGCCCAACCTCTCCACGAAAAATGAGATTGGTAGCAGATTTAGTTAGAGGAATAAACGTTGATAGAGCTTTGCATATATTAAAGTACAATCCTAAAGAAGCTTCTTTAAGACTAGAAAAACTACTTTTGTCTGCAATTGCCAACTGGCAAACAAAGAATGAAGGAGTTAGAATTGAAGATAGCAATCTTTTTATAAAAGAGATTTCTGTTGATGCTGGCAGACAGTTGAAACGTATTCGCCCTGCACCACAAGGTCGTGCTCATAGAATAAGAAAACGTTCTAACCACGTTACATTAATAATTGATAGTAGAGTAATTAAGGTAAATTAATATAATATTTTTTAATAAATAGTCAATGGGACAAAAAGCAAATCCAATAGGCATTAGATTAGGAATCATTAAAGGATGGGATTCTAATTGGTACGGTGGAAGACATTATGCAGACAAGCTAGTTGAAGATGATAAAATGCGTAAATATTTAAATGTACGTTTATCAAAAGCAGGTATTTCTAAAATAATAATCGAAAGAACTTTAAAATTAGTTACTGTTACCATTAATACAGCCAGACCAGGTATTATTATCGGAAAAGGTGGACAAGAAGTTGACAAATTAAAAGAAGAATTAAAAAAGATTACAAAAAAAGAAATTCAGATTAATATTTCTGAAATTAAAAGACCTGAATTAGATGCAGTTTTAGTTGCACAAACTATTGCTCGTCAGATTGAAGGAAGAATTTCTTTTAGAAGAGCTTTGAAAACTGCAATTTCATCAACCATGAGAATGGGAGCTGAAGGAATCAAAGTTTTGGTAGCTGGTAGATTAGCAGGCGCTGAAATGGCACGTAATGAACAATACAAAGAAGGTAGAGTTCCATTACATACATTAAGAGCTGATATTGATTATGCTGTTGCTGAAGCTCATACTACTTATGGTAGAATTGGAATTAAAGTTTGGATTTGTAAAGGTGAAGTTTTTGGAAAAAGAGATTTATCACCTGTGATTGCTGCAGCAAATGTGAAACCAGGAATTGGTGGAGGCGGAAATCAACAAACTCCAAAATTCAATAAAGGTAAAAAAAGAAAATAGTAAAAAATATATTTAAAATTAATTAAGAATGTTACAGCCTAAGAAAACCAAATATAGAAAGATGCAAAAGGGCAAGATGAAAGGAAACGCGAAACGCGGTTCTGAACTGGCCTTTGGATCTTTTGGTATCAAAGCTTTAGAGCAAGTATTAATTACAGGAAGACAGATAGAAGCTGCTCGTCAAGCTGTTACTCGTTACATGAAACGTGAAGGACAAATCTGGATCAGAGTATTTCCAGATAAACCAATTACCAAAAAACCTGCTGAAGTTCGTATGGGTAAAGGTAAAGGTGCTCCAGAATATTTTGTAGCAAGAGTTACACCTGGTAGAATTTTATTTGAAGCAGATGGAGTTCCATTAGAAATTGCTAAAGAAGCATTGAGATTAGCTTCTCAGAAACTTCCAATCCCAATGAAATTTATTGTTAGAAGAGATTATTCCGAAGAATCAATATAGTAAAAAATGAAACAACAAACAGTTATAAAAGAACTTTCTACGATTGAACTTCGTGAAAGACTTGAAGCAGAAAGTAAACAGCTACACAAAATGAAGTTAAATCATGCTGTTTCTCCTTTAGAAAACCCACAGAAAATTAAGGTTTACAGGAAAACCATTGCTAAAATGGAAACAGAACTTCGCAAAAGACAAATTGAAGAAATTTCAAAAAAGTAACCTCAAATGGAAGAAACAAGAAACCTCAGAAAAGAAAGAATAGGCTTAGTTGTTAGCAATAAAATGGAAAAGTCTATTGTTATTCAAGTTGAGAGAAAAGTAAAACATGCTAAATATGGTAAGTTTATTAAAAGATCTACCAAATTTATGGCACATGACGATAAAAACGAATGCAATATTGGCGATACAGTTCGCATAATGGAAACAAGACCATTAAGCAAGAACAAATGCTGGAGATTAATTGAAATTATTGAAAGAGCTAAATAGTTATGATACAACAAGAATCAAGATTAATGGTAGCCGACAATAGTGGTGCAAAACAAGTTCTTTGTATCAGAGTGCTCGGTGGGACAAAAAAGAAGTATGCATCTGTTGGCGATAAAATTATCGTTACAGTTAAGGATGCGATTCCTTCAGGTAATATTAAAAAAGGTACTGTTTCTAAAGCGGTAGTTGTTAGAACTAGCAAAGAAATCAGAAGAAATGATGGTTCTTATATTCGTTTCGATGATAATGCTGTAGTTTTATTAACTGCAACTGAAGAAATGAGAGGAACTCGTATTTTTGGACCTGTTGCCAGAGAATTAAGAGAAAAACAATTTATGAAAATCGTTTCATTAGCACCAGAAGTGCTTTAGAAATATATATAAAAATCATTATGCTGTCGAAATTACATATTAAAAAAGGAGATACCGTAAAAGTAATTGCCGGTGATTCAAAGAATCAGCAAGGTAAAGTGCTTAAAGTATTGGTGGAAAAATCGAAGGCTATTGTTGAAGGTATCAATTTGATGTCGAAACATACCAAGCCAAACGCTAAAAGTCCTCAAGGTGGTATCATTAAAAAAGAAGCTCCTGTTCATATTTCTAACCTTATGGTTATTGATTCAACTGGAAAACCAACCAGAGTTGGTAGAAAATTAGATGATAAAAATAAATTAGTACGAATTTCAAAAAAATCAGGGGAGGTAATTAAATAATGGATTATAAACCTAGATTAAGAGAAAAATATCGCGGTGAAGTTGTTCCTGCTTTAGCAAAACAGTTTGAATATAAATCTTCAATGCAAGTTCCAAGACTTCAAAAGATTTGTTTAAATCAAGGTGTTGGATCAGCAATCGCTGACAAGAAACTTATTGAAAATGCTGCCAACGAAATGACAATGATTTCCGGACAGAAAGCAGTTACAACTAAATCAAAAAAGGATATTTCTAACTTTAAGTTAAGAAAAGGAATGCCAATTGGAGTTAGAGTAACTTTGAGGGGAGATAAAATGTATGAATTTCTTGATAGATTGGTTTCTGTAGCATTACCTCGTATTAGAGATTTTAGAGGAATTAATGATAAAGGATTTGATGGAAAAGGAAATTATACTCTTGGAATTACCGAGCAAATTATGTTCCCTGAAATCAATATCGAAAAAATCACTAAGATTATGGGTATGGATATCACATTCGTAACTTCTGCTAATACAGATAAAGAAGCAATGGCTCTTTTAAAAGAATTCGGCTTACCATTTAAAAATCAAAATTTAAATCAAGAATAGTTTATGGCTAAAGAATCAATAAAAGCAAGAGAAGTAAAAAGAGAAAAACTTGTTTTGAAATATGCAGCTAAAAGAGCAGCTCTTAAAGAAGCTGGTGATTATATAGGTTTACAAAAATTACCTAAAAATGCTTCACCTGTTAGATTACATAATAGATGTAAATTAACTGGAAGACCAAAAGGTTATATGAGACAATTCGGAATTTCTCGTATTAATTTTAGAGAAATGGCCTTATTTGGTTTAATTCCTGGAGTTAGAAAAGCAAGTTGGTAAAAAATAATAAAACAAAATTTCATATAAATAATAAATAATGACTACCGATCCGATATCAGATTACTTAACAAGAATAAGGAATGCCTGTATGGCCAATCATAGGATTGTTGAAATTCCTGCATCTAACATTAAAAAAGAAATCACAAAGATTCTTTTTGATAAAGGTTATATTTTAAATTACAAATTTGAAGATGACGCAGTTCAAGGAACAATAAAAATTGCTTTGAAATATCATCCTGTAAATAAAATGCCTGCAATTACAAAATTAGAGAGAATCAGCAAACCAGGTTTGAGAAAATATAGAAGTAGTGATAATCTTCCTCGCGTTATGAACGGTCTTGGAATAGCTATCCTTTCTACATCTCAAGGTGTGATGACTGATAAAGAAGCCAGAAACTTAAATGTTGGCGGCGAGATTTTATGTTATATTTTTTAATGTAGGAGGAGAAACGATGTCAAGAATAGGAAAATTACCAATTGAGTTACCAAAAGGTGTTCAAGTTGAAGTGGATGCAAAAAATCACGTTACTGTTAAAGGTCCATTAGGACAATTGAAACAAGATGTTGATACTTGTATTACATTAAAAATCGAAGAATCGCTTTTAACAGTTGAACGTCATACTGAGCAAAAAAGACACAAAGCTTTACATGGCTTGTACAGATCATTAATCGCAAATATGGTTACTGGTGTTTCTACAGGTTATACTATTACTCAAGAATTAGTGGGTGTTGGATATAAAGCTACAAATGTTGGACAAATGTTAGAACTTCATTTAGGTTATTCACATAATATTTTATTTGAATTACCAACTGAAATAAATGTTGAAACTACTGCCGAAAGAGGTAAAAACCCAACAATAATTTTAAAATCAATAGATAAACAACTTATAGGTCAAGTCGCAGCTAAAATTCGTTCATTAAGGAAACCTGAACCATACAAAGGAAAAGGTATTAAATTTGCAAATGAAGTTCTTAGAAGAAAAGCTGGTAAATCTGCAAGTAGTAAATAATTTTAAATAAATCATTATAACGTTAATAATAATGGCTGAAAATAGTAAAGAATACAGAAGGCAACGAATTAAATACAGAGTCAGAAAAGTTGTTTCAGGAACAACAGACAGACCTCGTTTAACAGTTTTTAGAAGCAATAAAGAAATTTATGCTCAACTTATTGATGATGTAAAAGGAACAACTTTAGTTTCTGCATCTTCAAAACAAAAAGGAATCGCTTCTGTAAAGGTAAACAAAATAGAACAAGCAAAATTAGTCGGAAAATTGATCGCTGAAAAAGCAATTGAAGCTGGAATAAATAGCGTTGTTTTTGATAGAAACGGTTATTTATATCATGGTAGAGTACAATCATTAGCTTCTGCAGCAAGAGAAGGAGGACTTAAATTCTAATAATTATGGCAAACGTAAATGTAAAAAGAGTAAAATCTAGCGAAATCGAATTTAAAGATAAACTAGTAAGCATACAAAGAGTTACAAAAGTAACCAAAGGGGGTAGAACATTTAGTTTCTCTGCTATTGTGGTTGTTGGAAACGAAAATGGTGTTGTTGGTTATGGTCTTGGAAAAGCAAAAGAAGTAACTACTGCTATTGCCAAAGGAATTGATGATGCAAAAAAGAATTTAATAAAAGTTCCTATATTACATGGTACTGTTCCTCACGAACAAACTGGAAAATATAGTGGCGCATTAGTTTTCTTAAAACCTGCTGCTCATGGAACTGGTGTAATTGCTGGTGGTGCGATGCGTGCTGTTTTAGAAAGTGTTGGAGTAACTGATGTTCTTGCTAAGTCAAAAGGATCATCAAACCCTCATAGTGTTGTTAAAGCTACAATAGATGCTCTTATTCACATGAAAGATCCATTAACTGTTGCACAATTAAGAGGAATTAGCTTAAATAGAGTATTTAACGGATAAGTTTTTCTTAATAATTTAAGAATTAACATAAAAAAAAAGTTAAGGATGAAAAAGTTAAAAATAAAACAAATTAAGAGTGCAATTGACAGACCTGAAAGACAAAAAAGGACGCTAAGAGCTCTTGGTATAACTAAGATGAATCAAACTGTTGTTCATGTAGCAACCCCTCAAATTGTAGGTATGGTAAACAAAATCCAGCATTTACTTTTTGTTGAAGAAGAAGCTTAATTAAAACGATTGTTAAAAAAGTTTAAGAAAAATATATTATGGATTTAAGTAATTTAAAACCGGCTGAGGGTTCAGTAAAGAAAGAAAAAAGAATTGGTAGAGGTCAAGGTTCTGGTAGAGGTGGTACTTCAACAAGAGGTAATAAGGGTGCGAAATCACGTTCTGGTTACAGCTCAAAATTAGGTTTTGAAGGTGGTCAGATGCCATTATACAGAAGAGTTCCAAAATTCGGTTTCAAAAATATTAATAGAGTTGAATTTAGAGGTGTAAATCTTGAAGTAATTCAAAATTTAGTTGATTCTAAAGGCGTTACTGTTATTGATATTAGCATTTTAGTTGCCAATGGTTTAGCTTCGAAAAATGACAAAGTTAAAATATTAGCAAAAGGAGATTTGAAAGCAAAAATTGATATCTCGGCACATTCATTCTCAGCAAGTGCAATTAAAGCAATAGAAGCATTAGGTGGTACTGCAGTAAAAATCTAAATTTAATGAAAAGATTCATACAGACTATTAAAAATATTTGGAAGATCGATGATCTTAGAGCAAGGATTATTACAACTATTGGTATCGTAATAATTTATCGTCTTGGTTCATATGTTGTTCTTCCTGGAGTTGATCCATCTCATTTACAAGCGCTTCACTCGCAAACTAAAGATGGTTTACTTGGATTGTTAAACATGTTTTCCGGAGGAGCTTTTTCTAATGCATCAATTTTTGCATTGGGGATTATGCCTTATATTTCTGCATCAATTGTTGTGCAGTTATTAGGTATGGCGATTCCTTATTTCCAAAAACTTCAGAAAGAAGGGGAAAGTGGAAGAAAAAAAATCAATCAAATTACAAGATATTTAACTGTATTTATTACAGCTGGTCAAGCTCCTGGTTATATTGCAAATTTGGTTTCTCAATTACCAAATGAGGCAATTTCTCCTTTTGATCCAAATATTACTACTCCAAGTACTTTTTTCTGGGTTTCTTCAATCTTAATTTTGGTTTCAGGAACCATGTTTGTTATGTGGTTAGGAGAAAAGATTACAGATAAAGGTATTGGTAACGGTATTTCTTTAATCATTATGGTTGGAATTATTGCTCGTTTACCTTTTGCATTATTTGGTGAATTTGTTTCTAGAATGGAAGAACAAGGCGGAGGCTTGGTTGTTTTCCTTGTAGAATTAGTATTCTTAATATTTGTTGTTTTAATTACCATACTGCTAGTTCAAGGGACTCGAAAGATTCCGGTGCAGTTTGCAAAAAGAGTTGTTGGGAATAAACAATATGGTGGTGTAAGACAATATATACCTTTAAAAGTTAATGCTGCTGGTGTAATGCCAATCATTTTTGCTCAAGCTATTATGTTTTTACCATTAACTGTTGCTGGTTTTTCTAAATCTGATGCAATGTCTGGATTTGCTGCTACCTTTAGTAATTTTAATGGATTCTGGTATAATTTTGTATTCGCTTTAATGATCATTATTTTTACATATTTCTATACTGCTATCACGGTTAATCCAAACCAAATGGCAGAAGATATGAAAAAGAATGGTGGTTTCATTCCTGGTGTTAAACCCGGAAAGAAAACAGCTGATTTTATTGATACAGTGATGTCAAGAATTACACTTCCAGGTTCATTGTTCCTTGCATTAGTTGCGATTATGCCTGCAATTGTTAGATTGTTTGGAGTAAACAGCCAATTTGCACAGTTTTATGGAGGTACATCTTTATTGATTTTAGTAGGTGTTGTTTTAGACACATTACAACAGATAGAAAGCCATTTATTAATGAGACATTACGACGGATTGATGAAATCTGGTAGGATTAAAGGTCGTAGTTCTACAAGCATGGCTGGTTAGTTTTTAATATTTCGAATTAATGATTTATTATAAAACTAAAGAGGAGATTGAGTTAATTAGAATTAGTTCTTTACTTGTTGCAAAAACTTTAGCTGAGGTTGCGAAACATATTCAGCCTGGAGTCAGTACCAAATTTCTGGATAAAATTGCTGAGGATTTTATTATTTCCAATAATGCAGTTCCTGGATTTAAAGGTTATAATGGTTTTCCTGCTACTCTTTGTATTTCACTTAATGAAAATGTGGTACATGGAATTCCTGGAAAATATGAACTCAAGGATGGAGATATTGTTTCGGTTGATTGTGGGGCGATAAAAAATGGATTTTATGGCGATTCCGCTTATACATTTACAGTTGGTGAAGTGAAACCTGAGATTCTAGCGTTGTTGAAAGCTACAAAAGAATCATTATATAAAGGAATCGAATTTGCTGTTTCTGGAAATAGAATAGGGGATATTGGGTTTGGAATTCAGAATTATGTCGAAACTAGAGGTTATTCAGTTGTGAGAGATTTAGTCGGACATGGAGTTGGACGAAACTTACACGAAAAACCTGAAGTTCCAAATTACGGCAGAAGAGGAAGTGGATTAAAATTGCAAGAAGGTTTAGTGATTGCAATTGAACCAATGATTAACCTTGGAAAAAAGGAAGTTGTTCAGGAAAATGATGGATGGACTATCAGAACTATCGATAATTTACCTTCAGCGCATTTTGAACATACAATTGCAATTGGAAAAGATAAAGCAGATATTTTATCATCATTTGAATATATAGAAGAAGTTTTAAAAAATAAAAATTAAAGTAAATTATGAAGCAAACATCAATTCAACAAGACGGTACCGTTATCGAATCTCTTGGTAATGCTATGTTTAGAGTTGAGTTGGAAAATGGACATGTTATTATTGCACACATTTCCGGAAAAATGAGAATGCACTATATAAAAATACTTCCTGGTGACAGAGTAAAAATTGAAATGTCTCCATATGATTTAACAAAAGGAAGAATTTCGTTTAGATACAAATAAAAG
Source organism: Bacteroidota bacterium (assembly GCA_013377115.1). Classification (GTDB taxonomy): domain Bacteria; phylum Bacteroidota; class Bacteroidia; order Bacteroidales; family CG2-30-32-10; genus Cfx2-01. The sequence continues at coordinate 20,471 of JACAAW010000042.1, forward strand.
AAATAATAAAATATAAAGATTAATCAAATGAAAGTTAGAACATCAGTAAAAAAAAGAACTGCCGATTGTAAAATCGTTAGAAGAAAAGGTAGAATCTACGTGATTAACAAAAAAAATCCTAAGTACAAACAAAGACAAGGATAGTTATATCTTATTCTAAATAGAAAATTAAAACAGTAATACAATAAAAATATATGGCAAGAATAGCTGGTATTGATCTACCAAAAAATAAAAGAGGAGAAATAGGCCTAACCTATATTTATGGAATTGCAAGAAGTAATGCAAAAAAAATTCTTAATGAAGCTGGTATTGATTTAAATAAAAAAGTTCAAGACTGGAATGATGAAGAACAAACAGCCATTAGAAATATAATAAATGAAAAATTTAAGGTAGAAGGTGCTCTTCGTTCTGAAGTTCAATTAAATATCAAACGATTAATGGATATTGGTTGTTATCGTGGTGTTAGACATCGTGCTGGTCTTCCTTTAAGAGGCCAACGTACTAAGAACAATGCTAGAACAAGAAAAGGTAGAAAGAAAACAGTTGCAAACAAAAAGAAAGCAACTAAATAATATATTTTAAATAGACATATTGCTAAGAAAGTAATAATAGTTAAATAATTATGGCAAAATCAACAAAATCAACAAAAACTACAAAAAAGAGAGTTGTAAAAATTGACGCAATCGGTCAGGCTCATATTTTTGCATCGTTCAATAATATTATTATCTCTTTGACGAACAACACAGGACAAGTTATTTCTTGGTCATCTGCTGGAAAAATGGGTTTTAGAGGATCAAAAAAGAATACTCCTTATGCTGCTCAAATGGCTGCTACAGATTGTTCGAAAGTAGCTTATGACTTAGGTTTAAGAAAAGTGAAAGTTTTTGTAAAAGGACCTGGTTCTGGAAGAGAATCTGCAATTAGAACTATCCATACTGCTGGTATTGAAGTTTCTGAAATTATGGACATTACTCCATTGCCACATAATGGCTGCAGACCACCAAAAAGAAGAAGAGTTTAATTTACATAGAAAATAAATTTTTAATATCATAATATTTAATCAATGGCTAGATATATTGGTCCAAAAACCAAAATTGCAAGAAGATTCAAAGATCCTATTTTCGGACCTGACAAATCATACGAAAAGAAAAATTATCCTCCTGGACAACATGGTCAGGCGAAAAGAAAGAAAAAGCAATCTGAATACGGGATACAGCTTTTAGAAAAACAAAAAGCGAAATACACTTATGGTATTTTAGAGAAACAATTTGCTAATATATTTGATAAAGCATCTAGAAAAAAAGGTATCACCGGTGTTGTTCTTTTGCAACTTATTGAAGCAAGAGTTGATAACGTTGTTTATCGTTTAGGAATTGCTCCATCAAGAAGTGCAGCAAGACAATTGGTTTCACATAGACACATTACCGTTAATGGTGGTGTTGTTAGTACTGCTTCTTATACCCTTAGAATTGGTGACGTAGTTAGCGTTCGTGAGAAATCAAAAACACTAGAGATTATTACTGACTCTCTTGCTTCAAGAGCTAATCAATATCCTTGGTTAGAATGGAATAAAGATTCTATGAGTGGTAAATTTGCAAGTTATCCTGAGAGAGAGCAAATACCAGAGAATATTAAGGAACAACTCATCGTCGAGTTATATTCTAAATAGTAATCGTTTTATTTAGTTAAATTAATACAAATAAAATATATATAAATGGCAATTTTAGCTTTTCAAAAACCAGATAAGGTAATAATGTTGGAATCAGAAGGATTCAAAGGAAAATTTGAATTCCGTCCGTTAGAGCCTGGTTATGGTATCACAATAGGAAATGCATTGAGAAGAATACTCCTTTCTTCATTGGAAGGGTATGCAATTACTTCAATTAAAATTGAAGGTGTTGATCATGAATTTTCTACAATTAAAGGCGTTGTTGAAGACGTTACTGAAATTATTCTTAATTTCAAAAGAATACGTTTCAAAAAACAAATTGAAACCGTAAACAATGAAAAAGTAAATGTTTTGATTTCTGGTCAAGATACTTTTACAGCTGGTGATATCAATAAATTTCTATCAGGTTTTCAAGTATTAAATCCAGAAGTTGTGATTTGCAACATGGGATCAACTGTTAGATTGAATATCGAACTAACAATTGAAAAAGGAAGAGGCTATGTTCCTGCAGAGGAAAATAAACAACTTAATGCTTCTATCGGTGTTGTTCCTATTGATGCGATTTTTACTCCAATCAAAAATGTAAATTTTAGTGTTGAAGATTATCGCGTTGAACAAAAAACGGATTATGAGAAACTTGTAATGGAAGTTACAACTGATGGCTCAATTGACCCAAAAGATGCTTTGAAAGAAGCTGCTAGGATTTTGATTCATCATTTTATGTTATTCTCAGACGAAAAAATCACTTTAGATACTGAAGAAAAAGCTGCTAGTGAAGAATTTGATGAAACTTCACTTCATATGCGTCAATTATTGAAAACTAAATTAGTTGATATGGATCTTTCTGTTAGAGCTTTAAATTGTTTAAAAGCTGCTGACGTTGAAACATTAGCTGAATTGGTTGCTTTTAATAAAAATGATTTACTTAAATTCAGAAATTTTGGAAAGAAATCTCTTTCTGAATTAGAAGAACTTGTAAAATCCAAAAGCTTGAGTTTTGGAATGAATCTAGCAAAGTACAAATTAGATAAGGAATAACTGAAATGAGACACGGAAAGAAAATAAATCACTTAGGAAGAACTAGTGCACACAGAAAAGCAATGTTAGCTAATATGGCTTCTTCTCTGATTATGCATAAAAGAATTAATACTACACTTGCTAAAGCAAAAGCTCTTAGAGTTTACGTAGAACCATTAATTACTAAATCAAAAGAAGATTCTACAAATTCACGTAGAGTTGTTTTTAGTTATCTTCAAGATAAATTTGCTGTTACTGAACTTTTTAGAGAAGTTGCAACAAAAATTGCTCAACGTCCAGGTGGATATACCAGAATTCTTAAAACTGGAAATCGTTTGGGTGATAACGCAGAAATGTGTTTAATCGAATTGGTTGACTATAACGAAAATTTACTTGGTACTAAACAAGATAAAAAAGCTGCTAAATCTACCACAAGAAGAAAAAGCAGTGCTAAGAAAAAAACTGAAACTACAGATGTTGAATTAGAATCAGCACCAAAAGAAAAAGTTGCAAAAGCTAAAGTTGAGAAAAAACCAAAAGCTGAAGAAACTTCTGAGACTCAAACTCCTGAAGTAGCCGAATAATTAGGTTTTTTGTAAATATTTAAAAGGATAAAGTAATTTTACTTTATCCTTTTTTTGTTTAGAAATAATATTGTAATTTTATCCAAAATAAATTATAAAATATATTTAATATGAGTTCAATTATTAATATTCACGCAAGACAAATCCTCGATTCTAGAGGTAACCCCACTATTGAAGTTGATGTCCTAACCCAAAGTGGAGTAGTTGGTAGAGCTGCTGTTCCATCAGGTGCATCTACAGGAATTCATGAAGCCATTGAATTAAGAGATGGCGACAAAGGAGTTTATCTTGGAAGAGGCGTTTTAAAAGCCGTTCAAAATGTAAATAAGGTTCTTAACGAAGAATTAAATGGTTTAGATTGCACCGATCAGGGCATTATTGATAATTTAATGCTTGAAATAGATAAATCAAAAAACAAAAAAAATCTCGGTGCAAATGCAATTCTTGGAGTTTCATTAGCTTGTGCTCATGCTGGTGCTCAGATTACTGGCCAACCTTTATATCGCTATGTTGGAGGCGTGAATGCAAATTTATTGCCAATACCAATGATGAATATCCTTAATGGTGGTTCTCATGCTGACAATTCAATCGATTTTCAGGAATTCATGATTATGCCAGTTGGCGCTGCAAATTTCTCTGATGCAATTAGAATGGGAGCGGAAGTTTTTCATCATTTGAAAGCTGTTCTTAAGAAAAAAGGGTATTCAACAAATGTTGGTGATGAAGGTGGCTTTGCTCCAAATTTAGGATCTAATGAGGAAGCGATTACATTAATCATTCAAGCAATTGAAGCTGCAAAATACAAAGCGGGAAAAGATATTTTTATTGCTCTTGATCCTGCTTCTTCTGAGTATTTTATTCCAGAGGAAAATGTTTATCATTTACATAAATCTACAGGTGATAAATTAACCCCTTCTCAAATGGTTGATTACTGGAAAGATTGGGTTAAAAAATACCCTATTATTTCTATTGAGGACGGAATGGCTGAAGATGATTGGGACGGTTGGAAATTAATGACCAAAACTCTTGGTGAAAAAATTCAATTGGTAGGTGATGATTTGTTTGTTACCAATGTTGAACGTTTAAAAATGGGAATTGATAAACATATTGCCAATTCAATTTTGATTAAAGTTAATCAAATTGGAACTTTGACTGAAACCATTGCTGCTGTTGAAATGGCAAAAATGCATTCTTATACCTCGGTAATGAGCCATCGTTCTGGTGAAACTGAAGATACAACAATTGCTGATTTGGCTGTTGCCTTGAATACCGGTATGATAAAAACGGGTTCAGCATGTCGCTCTGAAAGGATCGCAAAATACAATCAATTACTTAGAATTGAAGAATCACTTGGTGCTTCAGCAAGGTACCTCGGAAAAGATTTTAAATACACAAAATAAAAGATGCTTATTAAATTAAAAAGGGAGATTGCTATTTTGCAATTCTCCCTTTTTTTATTTCAAAAGAACACCAAAGGTTGATTCTCCCATATTGTTGAATCGATGTCAAAATTGTTTTTTGTTTTTGCCACCTCTGTTTTCCGATCAGTGCAATTTTCACAATTATTATTTTTCCATTCTAGAATATCATTGCATTTACCACAATGATAGGATAAAATATTGCAGTCAGCTTTTAGTTTAAGTTTTGGGTAAGTTCTGTTTTCCATAGTTTGAGTTTTTATTAATAGCAAATTTGTGTGTTTTCATTTGAGTTCAGCAACATTAAGAATATCTTTTTTATGTTTTTTTTATCTACTCCATCTAATATGAATTGATGTTCTCCAATTTCTCCAATAAATGTTACTCTGATTTCTTCTTCAAAATTTTGTGCAATTTCTTCAATTATCCTATTTAATTTTGATTGAGGGAAATCTATGTTTTCTTTAATGCCTGTTTCGGTTAATCCAATATTATGAGAAATAGCATTCCCTAAAATAATATTGCTTGTTAAATTAATACTTCCTATTTCAATTTTGATTGAATTCAAGAATAGAATTTCAGAGCCATAATAAATAGCTTTTAAACTGATGTTTCCTCTTTGGTCAAAATCCACTTTTATTTGATTTCTATTTTGTGAATCAAATTCTATTTCAACCATGTTTCTCGACCAATCGTTCGTGATATAAATGCTATTTTTTTCCATTTGAAATAGTTTTGTAATATTTTCTTTAACAAATGTAGGTTCAAATGAAAAGTTGAACAACCGTAGTTTTTCCTGTTTTTTATATAGTAAAAATA
>JACAAW010000043.1 GCA_013377115.1 Bacteroidota bacterium
TATTTTTGGAAACATTTTAATAATTCAACAACCATCAATAAAAGAGTGAATACATTTATAAATGGAATAATAATGAAAATGTACCACCACAAAGGTTTTTTGATGATTTTTAACCATACATAAAAGTTGTAAAATGGAATTAAAACAATCCAGCCTTTTTCACCAGCTTTTTCGAATAGTTTCCAAAGTCCAACAATTGTCAGAACTACAAAAATTAAAGTTAACAATGCGAAAATGTTCATATTGATTTATTTAAAGATTTAACAAATTTTTCATATTAAAAAAGCCTTTTTTTCCTATTACCCATTCGGCAGCAATGATAGCGCCAATGGCAAAACCACGTCGGTTTTTTGCCGTATGTTTGATTTCGATAACGTCCATTTCTGATTCATATTGTATGATATGAGTTCCTGGTTCGTTGTCGATTCTTTGTGAGTTTATCCCAATTGATGCGTCTTCCTGAGTGTTTTCGTTCACCCAAAGGCTTTTTCTTTTAACATTTTTTATGATTTGGTCAGCCAATGTAATTGCTGTACCGCTAGGTGAATCAATTTTTTGAGTATGATGAATTTCATCAATAGTAATGTCGTACTCTTCATGATCGTTCATTAATTCAGCCAAGCGCTGGTTAATTTCGAAGAAAATATTAACGCCAATGCTAAAGTTTGAAGCGTGAAAAATTGTTTGATTGGTATCAGAACAAATTTGTTTTATTTCTTGTAATTTATTGTTCCAGCCAGTGGTTCCAACAACAATTGGTTTATTGATTGAAAAAGCATTTTTAATATTATCAATAACGGTGTCGGGCGTACTAAAATCTATCACAACATCAATTTCGCCGAGTTGGGTTCTGTGTTCGTTCCATTCTTCGGCAGTATCAAATTTAAAAGCAATTTGATGTCCTCTTTGTAAAGCAATTTTTTCAATTTCTTTACCCATTTTGCCGTAACCGGATAGTAATATTTTCAATTTAGAATTTTTTTAATTTACAGTGATTGTTTTTGTTTTTTGAATTTCCAAAAGTCATCATTAATTGTAATCCAGCAAAATTAGCTTTTTGTTTTTCTTCAAACCAATATTTAGGTTGAATATTTAAAGATAAATCATCACTAACATCAAAATCGAATAAATTGGCATCAACACTTGCATCAATTAAATTTAAAATATATATCAAACCTCCAACAATATAGCTAAGTTCCAGGTTTCTTCTATAGTAATTTTTGTATTGCAAAACAATATCAGAACTATAAGTTGGATAAAGATCAATGGTTGTTGAATCGCCATCTGTTTTGTACAAAAATGCATTTTTGTAATCAATATAATATTTGTGATTGAAATTTATTGAATAAGCACAAGCTCCGAAACCAACGTAAATAATTGGAATTTTCCAGTATTTTTTATTGTAAAACTGGCCAGAACCAGGAATTATTGCCGACATTATCAAAGCTTTGGTAGGAGAGTGCTTTTTTGTTGTGTCAGAAACTGCAGAGGTGGTGCCTTTTACAAGTTTTAAGGAATCATTTTTCTGTGCCTGAATTAAGTTAACGGAAAATAACATCAGCAAAATTATTACAAAAATGGATTTTTTAATTGTGTTGGCGTCTTTGCGAGTGAGGAACGAATGAAGCAATCTCAACTTAGAATAGATTGCTTCTTCGCAAAATGGCGAATCGCAATGACGTATCAATTGTTGATAAAACTTTTTATGGCAAAGAATAACAATTTTCATTGCAATTAGAAATTTGAATTCAGAAGATGCTATTTTAAACACTAAAATTATTTATTGTTAAAAATCGTAAATATTCTTTCAAATTCCTCTTCTGAAGAGAAATGAATCACAATTGAACCATTTCCTTTTAAATTACTTTTTACTTCAGCTTTGGTTCCGAAAATATTTTTGATGCTTTCTTGAGCTTTCTTATATTTAACAGGTAATTCAAAAGGTTTTGTTGTTTTTTTCTTTTCGTCGTTTGTTTTCTGATTTAAACTTCTGGCAATCAATTCAACTTCTCTAACGGATAAATCATGCTCAATAATATCATTGAAAATGGCCAATTGATTTTCTATAGATTCAATGCTAATCAAAGATCTGGCATGACTCATACTTATTTTATTGTCGCGCAATCCAATTTGAATTTCGGCAGGCAATTTAAGTAAACGTAAGTAATTGGTGATGGTTGAGCGGTTTTTTCCAACTTTGCTGCTTAATTCTTCTTGAGTTAATTCGCATTCATCAATCAATCTCTGAAAGCTTATTGAAATCTCAATTGCATTTAAATTTTCTCTTTGGATGTTTTCAACCAAAGCCAATTCTAATAAATTTTCGTCACTTATTGTACGGATATAGGCAGGAATCTCAGTTAATCCAACCAATTTAGAAGCTTTCAATCTTCTTTCACCAGAGATTAAAAGATATCCATCCTCAAATTCTTTTACTGTAATTGGTTGAATTATTCCTTGAACTTTTATTGATTCGGCCAATTCCTGTAATGCATCTTCTTCAAAGAATGTTCTGGGTTGATAAGGATTGGCAGTTATTTTAGAAATAGGAATTTTTCCAATTAGTCCACTTTTTCTATCAACCCTCAACGAATTTTCGATTTCAAGTTCTGATGTGGTTGGAGAATTGTTCAATAATGCGTTCAGTCCTCTCCCCAAAGCTTTTTTCTTAGCGCTCATTTGTTAAATTTATTTTCTTTTCAGAATTTTTAATTTTAGTCAATTCATTTCTCTGTAAAATTTCTCTGGCCAAATTCAAATAATTAATGGCACCGCGACTATCAGCATCGTGCATTAATATTGTTTCTCCAAAACTTGGAGCTTCACCTAGTTTGGTGTTTCTTTGAATTATGGTGTCAAAAACCATTTGTTGGAAATGTGTTTTTACTTCTTCAACCACTTGATTTGATAATCGCAGGCGAGAATCATACATGGTTAATAATATTCCTTCAATTTCTAAATCAGGATTCAATTTGTTCTGAACAATTTTAATCGTGTTCAATAATTTAGCAATTCCTTCCAAAGCAAAATATTCACATTGAACTGGAATGATAACAGAATCGGCCGCAGTTAATGAATTTAAAACAATCAAACCCAAAGAAGGAGAGCAGTCAATTATAATAAAATCGTAATCGTTTTTTATTTTATTGATTACTTTCCTCATCATTTTTTCACGATTCGGAAGGTTGATCATTTCAATTTCAGCTCCAACCAAATCGATATGTGCTGGAATTAAATCCAAATTTGGAGTAGTGGTGGTTAAAATTATATTTTTTGGCTCAACATCATCAATGATGCATTCATAAATACTTGTTTTGATATTTTTGGGATCGAAACCAACTCCTGAAGTTGCGTTGGCCTGTGGATCCGCATCAATTAATAAGGTTTTGTGCTCTAAAACAGCTAAACCAGCAGCTAAATTAATTGCTGTTGTGGTTTTTCCAACTCCTCCCTTTTGATTTGCAATGGCAATAACCTTACCCATAATTCTTAATTGATATTAATTGTTTGACCGATATTTAGCAATGTTAAATTTTTTCCTGCTCTCGAGAATTTATCAAAAGCAACTTCTTTGTCTATTGTGATAATTGGGAATGTATCGTAATGCATTCCAATAATGTTTTCGCATTTTAAAAAGTCGGAAGCAATAATTGCATTATCAACTCCCATTGTGAAATTATTTCCAATTGGCAAACAGACAAAATCTAAATGAACAAATTCGCCAATAAGTTTTAAATCATAAGTTAATCCGGTATCTCCGGCAAAATAGAATTTTCCTTCAGCAGATTCTACTAAAAAACCACCAGGATTTCCACCATAAGTTCCATCAGGCATTGAGCTGGAGTGAGCGGCGTTCATGAATTTTATGGTTCCAAAATCAAAGTGACATTTTCCACCAATATTCATGGAATGCGTTTTCTTAAGTCCTTTGCTTTCTAGCCAATTGATAACTTCAAAATTGGAAACTACTGTAGCATTGGTATTATTTGCAATTTCAATCACATCACCAACATGATCCTGATGACCGTGTGAAATGAAAATAAAATCTGCTTTTATATCATTTAAGTTTATGTCCTTTGCCAAAGGATTTCCTGTAATAAATGGATCGAAAAGAAGAATGCTTTTATCAATTTCTACTGAAAAACAGGAATGTCCAAAATACGTGATTTGCATGTATAAACAGATTTTAAAATAAATTTTAGCTGACAAAAGTACAAATATTATTGATAACTTTTCTAGAGAATAATCAACAAAAACATTTGAGAATGTTAATAATCATTAAAAAAGCTGATAGGACACTAACAGCTTTTTTGTATGAGAAATAGTTAGGTGTTATTTATCCGAATCAGGATTCAAATCTTCGAAATCGATATTTGAAAAACTATTATTTTGAACTTCAATTTCTTCTTTAACTTCAGGTTTTTGACCAGTTTGAATGAAATCAATTACTTCGTGCAAGCCTTCAGCAAATTTTTCAAAATCTTCTTTGTATAAAAATAATTTGTGTTTTTCGTAAGAAAAAGTTCCGTCTTCACTATTAAAACGTTTCTTACTTTCAGTAATTGTTAAATAGTAGTCTTCTGATTTAGTCGTTTTTACATCAAAAAAATAAGTTCTTTTACCTGCTCTTACTGCTTTTGAGAAAATCTCTTCTCTTCCTTTTTCTTTGTTTTCAAACTCTTCCATATTTCTAAAATTAAAAATTAGTCTAACACAGTATGCAAATATATAATAAATAAAATAAAAATGTAATTTTTTTAAAACTTTTTGAAAAAAAAATAATGCAGAATAAAATCACTCATATTTGCTTGAAATATAAATAATTAATTTGAGGAAAATAATTATTTTAGAAGGATAAATGTGTATTTAAGTCGGCATTGATGTTTATTTGATTGATAACTTTCATGGTTTTTTTACTTTTTAATATTGTTTCGAATTAAAAAAAGGCTGAAAAATCCAAATTTTGTTTAATTTTGCGCAATAGAAAATAAACGTTCATTACTAAGTTTTTAATAGATGATTTTACTTAATAGAAGGCAATTACGCATTAAAGTTATGCAAGCTCTTTATGCTTTCTTTCAATCAGAGGATGAGAATATTATCGTTGGCGAAAAAGAATTGATAAAAAGCATCGAGAAATATTATGAATTGCTTCTACATCAATTGCTATTTTTTGTTGAAGTTGCCGAATTTGCTTCAAAAGTACAATATGATGCCAAACAAAAATACCTTCCTTCCGAAGAAGAACTGAAAACCAATTGTAGGTTTCGTGATAATAAAATCATATCAATGATTGCGGATAATATTGATTTTAATCGCAAAGTTGAACAGAAAAAAATTAGCTGGTATGAAGGTTCTGAGATCGTCCATAAATCATTTACCTCTTTTAAGAATTCTGAAGCTTATTTAAAATACATGAATTTACCTGAAGTTAGCTTTCAGGACGATAAAGATATTATTCTCTATTTCTTCGAAACCCTTGTTTTGGATTCAGAACTTTTATTGAATTTTTATGAAGAGAGAAGCATATATTGGGTTGATGATTTGGATTTAGTTAATTATACTTTACATAAGTTTATCAAATCATTTAAAGAAGAGACTTTGATTACCGATACTTTTAGTATTTTTCAATTTGATGAAACAGATGAAAAGGAAGACCATGATTATATTATCAATCTTTTCAGGAAAACTATTTATAATCAAGGCGAATACGAAAAATTAATTTCTGATAAAACAAAAAATTGGGAAGTTGAAAGAATTGCAATGATGGATGTTCTTTTAATGAAAATGGCCATTTGTGAAGTTGTTGAGTTTTCAAATATTCCTGTAAAGGTTTCTTTGAACGAATATATTGAGATTTCAAAAAATTATAGTACCCCGAAAAGTAAAATTTTTATTAATGGGATTCTTGACAAAATTGTTGAAGAATTAAAAGAAAATAATAAGATAAAAAAAGTGGGTAGGGGATTAATGCAATAAATTTTTTATAATAGAAAATTATTACCTTTGTTCACTGAAATAAAGCAATTTTATAAGATTTTTTAATATTGTATCACTGAAATTTTTTTAATATGAGAGTAAAATCAATTTTAAGTGCCCTGTTGGTTGTAAGTGTTTTTCTTATGACTTCATGTAAATCAGGAATATCTGACGAGAACAAACAACTATCGACAGATTTAGTAAAAAATAATAACACTGCTAATGGCGATGCTAAAGGTGATGGTCCAAAATTTCAATTTGTTGAAGAGGAACATGATTTTGGAAAAATCGTGGAAGGTGAAAAAGTGATGTTTTCTTTTAAATTTAAAAATGCAGGTACCAGCGATTTGTTGATTTCATCGGCTAGTGGAAGTTGTGGTTGCACCATTCCTGAATATCCAAAAAATCCTATCGCTCCTGGTAAAGAAGGAAAGATCGATGTTACATTTAATAGCGAAGGAAAAAAAGGATTTCAAAATAAAACCATTACTATTATTGCAAATACACAACCAAATACTTTTGTGTTAAAAATAAAAGCATCAATTATTTCAACTGAAAATTAAAATATTTAATAATTAAAAACAAAATCAAATGAGCTTACTTAATGTAATTTTAATGGCAGGAACTGCCGCACCTGGTGAAAAATCAAATCCTTTGATGTCTTTTTTACCAATTATTCTTATCGTAGTTGTTTTCTACTTTTTTATGATTCGTCCTCAAAGCAAAAAAAATAAAGAATTAAAAAAATTCAGAGAAGCATTGAAAAAAGGCGATAAAGTAATTACCATTGGTGGAATTCATGGAAAAGTTCTTGAAGTTGGCGAAACAACTTTGATTATTGAAACCGAAGGTCAAACAAAATTAAAAATTGAAAAATCAGCTATCGCAACTGAAAATAGCAGCAATTCACTTACAGCTGATAGTAAATAGTATTTACAAATAATTTTTAAATTGAAATCAGGAATATCTGAAATACAAAATAAAGGAGATCGGCAAAGTGAAATAAAATTCAGAAAGAAATTATACATATTTATCGTATGTTTAATTATTTCAGCTTTGGTTTGGACTTTAATAAAGTTTTCTAAAGATTATACTACAGTGCTTCATTATCCTGTTGTGTTTAAGAATATTCCTGCAAATCGAGTTTTGGTAAATAATCCGGACTCAACAATTTCATTGACTGTTAAGGCGAAAGGGTTTAAACTTATTTATAATGAGTTTTTCAATAAGCCAACTCCTCTTGAAATAGATTTAAGTTCAGTTCATTTGAAAAGAAAAGGGGAATTTTTCTATTCTAATTTATTCACTACGGCTGTTACCGACGAACTTTCCAAGCAATTGATGTTTCCAAATAACATTCTTTCGATTGATCCAGATACATTGGCTTTCACATTCGAAAAACGATACTTTAAAAAAGTACCTGTTCAGGCATTGCTGGAAATTAATTTCAAAACGCAGTTCCAATTATACGATTCTATCAAGTTTTCGCCTGATAGTGTTACTATTTCTGGTTCCTATAACGATATCAAAAAAGTTTCTTTTGTAAAAACAGAACATAAAGTTTTGAAAAATATTTCGAGTAATGAATTTGTTGATTTGAATATTGATCTCACAAAAGAAAAAAACATAAGCGTTTCGCCAAAAAAAATTGTTAGCTATTTGAAAGTGGAGAAATTTACTGAATCAAATATCGAAATTCCTATCAATCACAATGCCGCCAAGATTAACAAATCAATTAAACTTTTCCCAGATAAAGTAAATGTTAGTTATATGGTTGCTTTAAAGGATTATAAACGTGTAAACGAATCAATGTTTAGAGCTATTGTTGATTTTACAAAATTGGATTTGAAAAGTGCTGAAAATAAAGTGAAAGTTGAAATTTCAAAATTTCCTTCTTTTGTGAAGATTAATAAAATTGATCCCGAAAAAGTGGAATTCATTATCAATAACCGTTAATGAAATGACGCTTAAAATTGGTTTAACCGGAAATATTGGTAGCGGAAAGAGTATTGTTTCTGAAATGTTTAAAGTTTTAGGGGTTCCAATTTATTCTGCCGACGAAAAAGCCAAACATTTTCTTAATTCTGAAGAAGTCAAGATTGCAATTGCAAACAAATTTGGAAATGAATTACTTTCAGAAAATAATGAAATCGATAAAGACCGATTTGCAAAACTAATTTTCAATAATAAAAAGAATTTAGATTATGCAAATTCTCTAATTCATCCATTGGTAATGGCTGATTTTGAAAAATGGTGTAAAGAATTCAGTGAACAAAATTATGTTTTAATGGAGTCGGCAATAATTTTCGAATCACATTTGGAGAAATTATTCGACAAGATAGTGGTTATTTATTGTCCTGAAGAACTAAGGTTGAAAAGGGTAATGGGCCGCGATAAGGTTGATGAGGAAAGAGTTTTGGCAAGAATCAAGAACCAATTATCCGATAATGAAAAAAATAAATTAGCAGATTTCATTATTCAAAATGATGATTCAATTCTTGTTATTCCTCAGGTAATTGAGATTGATAAAAAAATAAAAAACATCAATAACCATGTCCTTTAGGGCGTGGCTATTGAAAAAAATAATTTAAAAAAGGGACTTTAGTCCCAAAGAAAAGTACCAAAATATCAATATTAATAATTCATTAACCAATTAATTTCAACTGAAAAATAAAAATTCGCAAAAAAATTTGTTATTTGAAATAAAACTTGTATTTTTGCAACCCGAAAAAACGATAAAAATTTGATTAGGAAACATAATTAACAGAACAAAACAAGACTTAATTTAAACAGTATTATGAAAAAAGATATCCATCCAAAAGAATACAGAATGGTTGTTTTCAAAGACATGTCGAACGAATATTCTTTCATTACAAAATCTACAATCATCACTAAAGACAGCGTCGTTTGGGAAGATGGAAACGAATATCCTCTAGTAAAACTCGAGATTTCTAATACTTCACATCCATATTATACTGGAAAAATGAAATTGGTTGATACAGCTGGTCGTATTGATAAATTCAAAAGCAGATATCAAAAACATATTGACGGAAACAAATAGTTTTGAAAAAATATTATTTAAAAAGCCTCGAATTTTTCGGGGCTTTTTCGTTTTGTATCAAAAAATTATGTAAATTCACACCACTATAAAAACTAAATAAAATAATAACAAAACCATTGCTATTCAATGAACTATATTTTTTTTGATAGTGTTACTCGCCCCGATTTATTGCCTTTAACCTTTACCCGTCCTGTTGCTGATATTCGTTTTGGAATACTTACCAATCGGGAAAAATGGGAAAAACTTTTAAAAGCCAAAACTTCGACATTAACGGAAGATTACTTAAAAGAAAAATTCCCATTGGTAAAAGATGAAATTAATATTCTTTTAAATGGAACTTATTCTCCAACACCAGAGCTTGTTAAAGAAGTAAATGCATTGAAACCAAATCAGATTTTGGTTAAAGATGATTTTATTATTGCGATGAAATTACTGGCCGAAGATTTAGTTTCAATGTCTAGCGAAAGTGAAAATTCTGAAGATATTCCTACAAAACTGAATCCACTTAAATTAAATCATCTTTGGGATATTTTTGCAAAAAATGGAGATGCAATAATTGAGGATTTTAAATTAATTACTAAAGGCAGGAAATCTCAGCCAATCAGCAAAACAAATCAAGTAATTGCTCCAGAAAATATTTTCATTGAAAAAGGTGCCAAGGTAGAATGTGCCATTTTAAATGCGACAAATGGTCCGATTTATATTGGTGCTGACGCTGAAGTGATGGAAGGTAGCATAATTCGTGGTCCTTTCGCTTTATGCGAGCATTCTGTTGTGAAAATGGGCGCCAAAATTTACGGTCCGACTACTATTGGTCCACATTGTAAAGTTGGTGGTGAAATAAATAATTCTGTTTTTCTTGGTTATTCAAACAAAGCCCACGATGGCTTTTTAGGCAATTCTGTAATTGGCGAATGGTGCAATATTGGTGCTGATTCAAATAATTCCAACCTGAAAAATAATTACGAAGAAGTAAAACTTTGGAATTATGCTCAAAAGAGATTTGTAAATACTGGACTTCAGTTTTGCGGATTAATTATGGGCGATCATTCAAAATGTGGCATCAATACCATGTTTAATACGGGAACTGTTGTTGGAGTTAATGCCAATATTTTTGGTGCAGGATTTCAAAGGAATTTTATTGCATCCTTTTCCTGGGGTGGAATTACCAAAACAACCACTTACGAAATAGAAAAAGCCATTGAGGTTGCCGAAAAAGTATTTGAGCGCAGAGATATGAAATTTGATAATAAGGAAAAGAAAGTTTTGAAAAGCATCTTTAAATTAACCCACGAGTTCCGCTATATCTGACAGATTGGTTTTGGCACATAAGTTGACAATACCCCATTCCAATAAAAAAATATACAATTACTGACAGACTGGCATAAAAATACAAATATGAGCGAAAATAATTTTGATTTTGGAAATACAATCTTATCAAATATAATTGATGACGAAACCGAGTTCATTCCTTTATTATCTTCGGAAGATGAACAACAGATGAATGCAGAAGATGTTCCTGAAATATTATCAATATTACCATTAAGAAATACTGTTTTGTTTCCTGGCGTTGTTATTCCGATTACTGTAAGTCGTGATAAATCAATAAAACTAGTTAAAGAAGCTTACAAAGAAAATAGAATAATTGGTGTAATTGCTCAAAAGGAAGCTTCAATTGAAGATCCAACAGCAGATGATTTAAATAGAATTGGAACGGTAGCATACATTATTAAGATTTTGCAAATGCCTGATGGCAGCACAACTGTAATTATTCAAGGAAAGAAAAGATTTGAAATTACTGATTTTATTCAAACAGAGCCTTATTACAAAGCAAATGTTAAAACTTTTGAATCAACAAAACCACTTTCGAAAGAGAAAAAATTTGATGCACTCATTTCTTCATTAAAAGATTTGTCATTGCAAATAATAAAATTCTCACCTAATATCCCTTCTGACGCAGCTTTTGCAATAAAAAACATTGAGAGCCCAGCCTTTCTAGTGAATTTTATTTCATCTAATTTAAATATTGATGTAAAAGAAAAGCAAAAACTCTTGGAAGTTTCTGATTTGGCAGAACGTGCCAATTTGGTTTTAGTTTATCAGTCAAAGGAACTTCAAATTATTGAACTGAAGAATCAAATTCAGTCGAAAGTAAAAGTTGAAGTTGATAAACAACAGCGCGATTATTTATTAAATCAGCAACTCAAAACCATTCAAGAAGAATTGGGCGGTTCGCCAAATGAGCAAGAAATAATAGAGCTTAAAGCCAAAGCAAAGGATAAAAAGTGGAGTGATTTAATAAAAGAGACATTTGAAAAGGAACTGACAAAATTGCAAAGGATGAATCCTGCAGCAGCAGAATATTCTATTCAATTAAATTATCTGGAAGTTTTAGTTGAATTGCCTTGGGAAGATTATACCATTGATAATTTTGATTTAAACCGTGCTCAAAAGATTCTTGATCAGGATCATTTTGGTTTAGAAAAAATTAAGGAACGCATCATTGAATATTTGGCTGTTCTGAAATTGAAAAAAGATATGAAGTCGCCAATTCTTTGTTTGGTAGGACCTCCGGGAGTTGGAAAAACTTCTTTGGGGAAATCTATTGCCAGAGCATTGGACAGAAATTATATCAGAATGTCATTAGGCGGTTTGCGCGATGAAGCGGAAATTCGTGGTCACAGAAAAACATATATTGGAGCAATGCCAGGAAGGATTATTCAGTCATTGAAAAAGGCAAAATCTGGAAATCCAGTTTTTGTTCTCGACGAAATTGATAAAGTAAGCAACAATAATTATAATGGTGATCCATCTTCGGCTTTATTAGAAGTTTTAGACCCTGAACAAAATATTGATTTCTACGATAATTTTCTGGAAACTGGTTATGACCTATCTAAAGTTATGTTTATTGCAACTGCAAACACTTTGAGTACAATTCAACCAGCTTTATTAGACCGAATGGAAATTATTGATATCAGCGGATATATTGTTGAAGAAAAAATTGAAATTGCAAAGCAACATTTATTGCCAAAACAATTGGCTGAGCATGGTGTTAAGAAATCTCAAGTTATTTTTAATAAAAAAGTTATTGAAAAAATAATTGACGAATATACTCGTGAATCAGGTGTTCGTGGCCTTGAAAAAAATATTGCTAAAGTTATTCGTAACAAAGCAAAATCAATTGCATCGAATGAACCTTACGAGAAAAATGTTTCGGAATCCGAAGTTGCAAAAATTTTAGGAATTTCACATTTCCAAAGAGATAAAAGTATTTCGAATAATGTTGCTGGAGTGGTAACAGGTTTGGCTTGGACAGCAGTTGGTGGAGAAATTTTATATATCGAAGTAAGTATAAGCAAAGGAAAAGGAAACTTAACTTTGACTGGAAACCTTGGAGATGTGATGAAAGAATCTGCTACTTTGGCTTTCGAATATTTAAAAGCGCATTCAAAAACATTAAATATCGATTCATTGGTTTTTGATAATTGGAATGTACATATTCATGTTCCAGAAGGAGCAACACCAAAAGATGGACCATCTGCAGGAATTACCATGTTTACGGCTTTGGCTTCGGCATTTACTCAAAGAAAAGTTAAGCAAAAAATTGCCATGACTGGTGAAATCACTTTACGTGGAAAAGTATTGCCAGTAGGAGGGATAAAAGAAAAAATTCTGGCTGCAAAACGTTCGAAAATTAAAGAAATCATTCTTTCGGAGGAAAATAGAAAAGATATTGAGGATATCAATCCAGTTTATTTAGAGGGTTTGACTTTCAGTTATATCTCTGAAATGATTGAAGTTATTGATGTTGCTTTGTTGGATGAAAAAGTAAAGAATCCAATTATTTTAGCATAGTTTTTGTTAAATTCGTTTCGTTAAATTAATAAGAATGAGATGAAACGAATTCTACTTTTATTATTTCTCTTCGGTATAACTACCAATATTGTATTTTCACAGGAAAGTGACAATTTTCGTTTGTCTGGAACTGTTGAACATTTTAGTTTAGGTAGTGATAATCAATTAATGTTTGGTTTAAATGGTGAACTTTTTTTAAGCGAAAAATTTAGTTTGAATTACAAATATACCATGGGAGTTAATAAGGATGGTGATTTTGTTTATCACACTCCAGCTGGTGCAATTGGTGTGTATTTTATTGATATTTGGGAACTGATGGTTTTTTCGGTGATGATTCCTGAGGGCGTTTCATATCATCAATATCCAAACAAATGGCTGGAGGTTTCACCATATCTAAATCCTTTGGGTTGCGAATATAATTCTAACTATAATAATCTAAATCTTTCATGCACCGCAGGCGTAAAACTGCATATTAAAGCGGATAAGTTTAATTTTTCTCCGAATGTTGGTGTTCTTTATCTTTATGGACATAATGATCCAAGTTTGAATTTAGGATTATCGGTTGGTTATTTACTTAATTAGGGTTTGTTAGAAATATTGTAAAGGTTTAATGTCGCCCACTACGGGGCTTTTAAAAAAAAATGTTTTTGTTTTTACCATAATGTCGCCTCTAGCGAGGCTGTCAAATAATCTTGCTTATCGGACTGGTTACCATAGGTGAAAAATTATTATAAAGGTTTCAATAATTATTTTTTTAAAAAATAAATTTTCCTTACTTTTACAAATAAAGTAAAGTAATGCGATAACTTTAATAGTTGGAATTTTGAAATTAATATGGAAAAACTTTTACAGGGAATAATAGAATTTAGAAATAACGATTTTGAGGATCATAAAGAACTCTTTGTTACTCTTGGAAAAGAGCAGAAACCACATACTTTGTTTATTGGTTGTTCTGATTCGCGGATAGTTCCAAATTTAATTACCAAAACCTTACCAGGTGAAATCTTCGTAATTCGTAACATTGCTAATCTGGTGCCACCATTCAGAAATTCTAATGATTATTTGGCGACTACTTCTGCAATTGAATTTGCAGTTTTGTCTTTAGAAATTGAAAATATTATTATTTGTGGCCATTCGAATTGTGGTGGTTGTCTTTCGCTCTATCAATCTGATGAAAAATTAAGTAAATTGCCTCATACCAAAAAGTGGCTCGAAATTGCAAAAAATGTAAAAGATATTGTATTAAGTATGCCTGATTCCAATAATATTGCGAAGAGAGAATGGATGACAGAGCAAGTGAATATTGTAGAACAAATGAAAAATTTATTGACATTTCCTTTCATTAAAGAAAAATTCATCAAAAAGGAAATAAATATTTTAGGCTGGTATTATATTATTGAAACCGGCGAAATATTTGGTTATAATATGGAAAAAGGTTTGTTTGAGTTGATAAATTAGGAATTTTATTATTATTAATATTAAGTTTGCTCTTATTAAAAACAAAACCTTGAAAAAATATTTATTAATATTATTGTTTTTTTCTTGTTCTGAAGGATTCTCTCAAAATTCTGCGACCTTCAAAGATAATAGAGATGGGAAAGTCTACAAAACAGTGACAATTGGAACACAAACCTGGATGGCTGAAAATTTAGCCTATAGAATTGATAGTGGTTGCTGGGCATATGATGATAATCCTGCTAATATTGCGAAATATGGATATTTATATTCTTTAGAAACTGCAAAGGCAATATGTCCAAAAGGTTGGCATCTTCCATCTGATGATGAATGGGACAAATTAAGAACCTATTTGGGAGGCGAAATTGTTGCCGGTGGAACAATGAAAAGTACAAAAGGATATAAAAATAATGGTAATGGAACAAATTCAAGTGGTTTTGCTGGTTTGCCTGGTGGTTATAGAGATAAAAATGGAACTTATCTAAACAATGGAATATGTGGAATCTGGTGGAATGCAACTGCTGCTGGAGCCAGTTCCCTCAATTGGTCTATTGTTTTAAACAATAAATGTAGTGTCGCCAATGATTATGACATTGATAAAAAAAGTGGTTTGTCAGTAAGGTGTATAAAAGATAATTAAATTATTTCTTCTTTTTCTCTTTCCCTTTTTTGAGTTTTTGCTTGTCGTAAATATCGCCGATTTCGGTAAAGAATTTCCATTTGCCCTCTTTTTCACCGTCTTTATATTTTCCCTGAATTTTTATTTTTCCGCTATCGTAATAAAAATCAGCTTTTCCATCTGGTTTGCCTTCGTCATATTCCAGGAATGCTTTCTTTGAGCCGTTTTCGTAATATTCAGTATAATCGCCTTCAATTAAATCATCTTTAAAAGTCATTTGGGCTTTCACGTTTTGTTCTTCGCTGTCGTAATAGAATTTTGCGATTCCATTGGCTTTTCCGTTTTCAAAAATAGAAGTGCTTTTTAAATTTCCACTTTCGTAATAGGTTTTCCAAGTGCCCTCAAATGCGCCATCTTTGATGGTTCCTTCTGATTTAGTTTTTCCATTAGAATATTCATTTTTAAAACTGCCATCTTTGGCAAGTTCTTCGGAGGTCAATACTGGCTTGAATCCCAGAGATTCGTATTCATCTTTAAAAAGTTCCTCGGCAGCAGCTTCAAACTTTTCCAGTTCCGAATTCTTTGAAGCATTTTCATCATGGTCGGCAATTAAAGTCGTTTTGAATTTCTTTCCGTCAGAAACCATTTGGAAACCAATTCTAACAAAACTTAAAATTAAATCTTTGTTTTTAGAAATTCCTTTTCTTTTTTCAGCATTGCTATGAAAATACAAATGTGAATACATATTTGGCATCTGAACAAAAACAGTAGCATTTGATTTAGTTTCGAAATTGTCTTTAAAATCTGTAAATGCTTTGTTTTTTCCTAGAGTTTTTCCGGAAGAATAATCGTCAATCATATCCATTAAATTTGATGGAGTATTACTGAAAACGACATAATTATCAATATAAGTGAAATAAGGTTTTTGAAGTTTTCCAAATAATTTCCCGAAAAACATTTTAAAAAATCCTTTAATATCTAAGTAATTGATTTCATAATCTTTATAATTAACAGCTTCGAATTTCATTGGAGAGCGCTTTCTAACTCTTTCAGTTAAATGGTTTAATCCTTCTTTTGCTTTTCCAATGTCTTTGGTGTTGATTACAACCACCATGTCATCTTCTTTCGAATTGCCATTTGGACGGAGTTTAACATAGCTGATTTCGGTTCCGATCCAACTGAAGAAATCTTCTTTCAAACTGACTTTAAAATATTTTTCGACAGTTTCTATATTTTTCGAATAGCTTTCATAATCAGCAGATTTTTCAGAAGAAAATTCTTTCACCAATTTTTCATAAAAAGAATCGAAATTATCAAAACACATGGCAACATAAATTGCAGCTTTATCTGAAACAACGTCGTAGGCAGACATTTTGCCTGGATCAACATCTGACAATGCTTTTAAATAAGATGAAACAGAATCATTGATGCTTGTATAGCCAGAAACATTTAGTCTTTCTTTTTCAAAATTGAAATTAAATGCAGAAAATGCCAGAGATTTTTGAAGAGAATTTACCATATCGCTTTCTTCGTTCATATAGCATTTCATAAATTTGCTTAAAAGCGAATAATTGATGTAGAAACTGAATAGCTTTTTGGTTCCAATTTCGGAAGCAACTTCTTTGTATTTTCCATCAATTAAAAAGTTGGTTTTGTCCTTTTGCAAAATTGAAGCTTCTAAAATAACAGGGGAGTAGCTACCAACAAAAAGATTATCGATAAACGAAACGTATAAAATTTCTCCTGAGGTATTGTTTTTGAATTCAAGGATTTCAGTTCCTTTGAAATCGCGTTTATTCATTTGGTAATTATATTGGCCAACAATACTTCCTAAATAATCTTTCAATAGTGAAATTTTAGAAGATTTTTTCAGATCCACAACAAAAAGGAAATCGTAATTATTTGACGAAATCATGTGTGCTGAAATTAATAATTGTCGGTCGGAAAAAAGATAGTCCATGGTTTCGTTGCCTTTTATCAATGAATCCATGCTTGCAGCACTTTCGCTGATATCTTTAAATTTTTCACTTTGCATCAATGATTTCCATAGTTTGCTATCACTGAGCGTTGACCAACCTTCGGTAAGGTTTGATGTTTCTATCACATACATCGCGTCATTTGGCACAATGGTGAAAGGATTTCGGTTTTGAGTACCACCAAATAAAATATATGCAACAGATCCTAGTATTCCTAAAATTAGAATTAGGAAAATAATCAGAACCGTTTTTTTTGTTTTGGTCATTGCCATAAATAATAGTTTTAAATGAAGCAATAAAATTAGTCAAAATCTTATTTGGTTTTAAAATGGTAAAATATTTTCACAATAATTAACTAATATGCAATATTTATTGAATAATATCGTTTGAATAAAATATTTTAAGCAATTTGAGTTTTACATTCTGCTTGTAAATAATAAAAAAAACAATTAGGTTTGCAATGCTTATTAAACTATTGAAGTGAGAAATAAAACGAAACTAATTTTACTTGTATTTCTGCTAAGTTTTTTTGTGTCGAATTTTCAGTCTTTCGCACAAATAGGAGGATCCACAACTTATCAATTCTTAAATTTACCAAATTCGGCCAGAATTTCTGCATTGGGTGGTAATGCTCTAGCAATTAAAGATGGTGATTTAAGTTTGGCTTTATACAATCCTTCATTGTTATCAAAAAGTATGAATAATCATTTAGCATTGAGCTTTGTCGATTATTACAGCGACATTAATTATGGCTTTGCATCATATTCGAGAACTTTTAAAAAATTGGGCGTTTTTGATGCAGGAATTCAGTTTGCTAGTTACGGCAAATTCACTGAAGCAAGTGAAACTGGCGATGTCTTAGGTACATTTAAATCTTCTGATTATTGTTTGTCGTTTGGATGGGCAAAACCTTTGGATTCTATGTTTTCAATAGGAGCTAATTTAAAAACCATTTATTCTAATTATTACCAACAATATAATTCATTTGGAATAGCTGTTGATGTTGCGGCAACTTATTTTAATTCAAAAAAGAATTTATCAGTGTCATTAATTGCCA
Organism: Bacteroidota bacterium; assembly: GCA_013377115.1. Lineage (GTDB taxonomy): Bacteria > Bacteroidota > Bacteroidia > Bacteroidales > CG2-30-32-10 > Cfx2-01. Next base: position 18,003 of record JACAAW010000043.1, read on the forward strand.
AAAATATTGGAAGGGAATTACATTCGTATGTTCATAATAATCCAGAGCCATTGCCATTTGAAGTTCAGTTAGGTGTATCCAAAAAGCTAGAACATGTTCCTTTTAGAATTTCAGTAGTGGTTCAGCATTTAGAAAAATGGGATTTAACATATGAAGATCCAAATAATCCAACTTTAACTGTTGATCCATTGACCAATGAGCCAATTCCAGAAAAGAAATTTTCTAAGTTTGCAGACAAGCTAGGCCGACATTTTGTTTTTGGAGGAGAGTTTGCCATAATGAAAAGTTTATTTGTTAGAGTTGGTTATAATTACCAAAGAAGGAAAGAATTACTGGTTGATTCAAGAAAATCAACTGTTGGTTTTTCATGGGGTTTAGGAATAAAAATATCTAAATTTCAAATCAGTTATGCCCGTGCAAAATATCACTTGGTTGGCTCACCAAATACCATAACTGTTTGTACAAATCTTTCAGATTTTATTTCAAAAAAATAATTGAATTATTTGTAGTTTTGCACTAAACCAAAACCTAAAAATAATGCAGATTGATATTGATCCCGATTCAGGATTTTGCTTTGGAGTTGTGTTTGCAATTCAATTGGCCGAAGAAGAACTAAAGAATGGTGGAAAGCTTTATTGCATTGGAGATATCGTTCACAATAATATGGAAGTGGATCGATTGAAAGCCAAAGGAATGGAGATTATCAGTCAAAGTGATATTAAGAATTTACACGACTGTAAAGTACTTATCAGAGCCCATGGAGAGCCACCCGAAACCTATCGACTTGCTTTAGAGAACAATATTGAATTAATTGATGCATCTTGTCCAGTTGTGCTGAAACTGCAGAATAGAATTCGCCTTGGCTATTCAGAAATGGTGAAAAAAAATGGGCAAATTGTAATTTATGGAAAAAAAGGCCATGCCGAAGTAAATGGATTGGTTGGACAAACATCTGAAAATGCAATTATCGTAAATAATGAAAATGATTTAGAAAAAATTGATTTTTCAAAACCCATTTATTTTTATTCTCAAACAACCCAAAGTACCGGCGGTTATGAAAAAATGGTAAAGGATATCAAAAAACTGATTGATGAAAATGGAACTGAAAATCAAATAGAATTCATTGCCAATGATACCATTTGCCGCCAAGTTTCTCATCGTGAACCTCAAATGAGAGATTTTGCGGCAAAACACGATGTTGTTATTTTTGTTAGCGGGAAAAAGAGTTCCAATGGAATTTATTTATACGAGGTTTGTTTATCAGTGAATGCAAATACACACATGATATCGGCAGTTTCAGAAATTTCTAATGATTGGTTCGAAAATGTTGAAACAATTGGCATTTGTGGAGCAACATCCACACCAATGTGGTTAATGGAAGAAGTTGCCGAATATATAAAATCATTTTATTAATAAAACTTAGATTCTTTGAAAATGAAATTCTAATTAATTCAAAAAAATATGCGGAAGTTTATTCTACCTTTTTTATTTATCATAGCTTTCTTTCAAATTAATGAGAGTAAGTCACAAACGATTAAAAAGTTCACCAATGATCCTGTTAAATTTATTGAAGAACTAAAATTGTTTTTCAGTGAAATAGACAATAAAGATAATAAAAAGGAAGCAAAAGACTTGATGGAGGCTTTTCCGCTAGTATGGAATTCTGGGAAATTCACCGAAAAGAAAAAAGAGCAAATTTATAATATTTCAAATTTGATGCTAAAGAGGAAAATGAAACCATTTCCTCAATTTAAGAACTACTTAAGTGCACTTACCAGCTTTGTTAATACCAATCAAACTGAGGCAAGTTTTACCGCCTGGCAAACAAGTTTGGAGAAATTGATCAATAAATCAACCAGTACACAGTTTGTAAATTATTTGGAAGTTAGCAATGATTTGTTTTCTCAAAATATTCTTTATAGTTCAAATACCACAACATGGAAATCGAGTAACAATAATTACACTTTTGAATTTGATTCAATTCCAAAAATTACTTTTCCTTCTTTAACTTTGGTTTGTTATGCGAATAAAGATAGTGCTGTAATATGGAATACAAAAGGTGTTTATTATCCAACATTAAATAAATGGGTTGGTATTGGTGGAAAAGTTGACTGGAAAAGGGCTGGATTCGCCGAAAATTCTGTATGGGCTGATTTAAAGAACTATGAAGTAAATGTAAAACTTTCCAAATACGATGCTGATTCAGTAAATTTCTATAATAAGAGCTATTTTCCCACACCATTATTGGGGAATTTAAGTGAAAAAGTTTTGGCAAATGTTGTGGCAGAAAAAGCAACATATCCACAATTTGATTCCTATGATAAAAGATTAAAAATAAATTCCATTTTTGAAAATATAGATTACGAAGGTGGTTTTTCTATGAATGGTTCAAAATTTATCGGTTCTGGAAACAAAACTCAAAATGCCTTTTTGTATTTTAAACGAGATGGGAAAAAGTTTGTGGTTGTTTCTTCCAAAGCATTTATTGTAAGAAAGGAAAAAATTTCTGCAAATCCAGCTTCAGTTACAATTTATTGGGAAAATGATTCAATTTATCATCCTGGCTTGCAAATGAAATACATCCAGAAAAATAAAGAGCTTTCGTTGTTTCGCGAAGAGAATGGTTTGTCGGAAACGCCATTAACAGATTCTTACCACGACATCGATATGTATGTTGAAGCTGTTTATTGGCAAATGGATAAGCCGAAAATTGATTTCAAAATGATAAAAGGTGTGGGAACTGAAAGTTCGGCACGTTTCGAATCTGATTATTATTTCAGCGAACCAAGATATGAGAGAATTCAAGGCATTGACGAAAAAAATCCTATTCAAGTTTTAAAAGATTTATCTGTTAAGAAAAATTCGAAAATTCTGACCATTAATGATATTGCAAAATATATGACAATGAATGATGAATTGATTATTGCAATGTGTGTTAGAATGGCAACAAAAGGCTTTTTAATGTACAACGCGGAAGATAAAATTGTAACCTTAAAGGATCGGCTTTTTGATTATATTAATTATCATAATAAACGCAAGGATTACGATGTTATTCAATTTAAATCTGAAATTTCCGGAGCCGCAAATGCTTCATTAAACTTATTGAATTTTGATTTGAGGTTAAGAGGAGTAAAGAGCGTTTTCTTGAGCGATTCTCAAAGTGTGTATATATATCCAACAGAGAGAAGAATTTTATTAAAAAAAGGTCTGGACTTTTTGTTCGATGGACATGTTAAAGTGGGTTTGTTTGATTTTTATGGATATGAATTTTCTTTTACTTATGATAAATTTCAAATTAACATGCCTTCAATCGATTCTCTTAGTTTCCTTGTAAAAAGTAAGGAAGTAAATGAATTTGGCGAACATACTTATACTCGTATGCAATCTTCAATTGAAGGCGTAACAGGAGATTTGCTGATTGATCACCCTCAAAATAAATCAGGATTGAAACCTTTTGATAAATATCCCTATTTTATTAGTAAGAAAGATTCTTATGTATATTATGAAAAGAAGAAAGTTCAGAATGGGGTTTATACTCGGGATAGATTTTATTATCACCTTGAGCCGTTTGTTATTGATAGTTTGAATAATTTCTCAACGGAAGGTTTGGAGTTCAAGGGCTATTTAGCTTCGGGTGGAATTTTTCCTGATATCAGTAAACCTTTGAAAGTAATGCCTGATTTTTCTTTAGGTTTTGTTGAGACAACACCTGCCGAAGGATTCCCCGCCTATGGTGGAAAAGGAACTTTTATTTCTAAAATTAATTTAAGTAACAATGGTTTAAAAGGAGATGGAACTTTAAATTATTTGACTTCAATTTCAAATTCTGATGAATTTGTTTTTCATCCTGATTCTATGTTTGCAAATGTTCAAACCTATGAAATAAAGGAGCAAATTAGTAGTGTGGAATATCCTCCAGTCACAGCAACAGATGTTTTCGAGCAATGGTATCCATATAAAGATTTGATGGTAATTACAAAAAAGAAAAATGCAATGACCATGTTTAATGGAGAGTCTAAATTGCATGGAAAATTATTTTTAACCCCAGAATATTTAAATGGCACAGGAATGATGGAATTTAAAGATGCCGAAATGGATTCAAGGTTATTTAAATACAAACAGCATGTTTTTGATTCAGATACCACAAATTTTAGATTGAAATCCCTTGATTTAACAGAAATGGCTTTCTCAACAGAAAACTATAATGCCCATGTTGACTATAAAGAACGAAAAGGGGAATTTAAATCAAATGGAGGTAATTCCAAAGTTGAATTTCCTTTGAATCAATATATCTGTTATATGGATGAGTTTACCTGGTTCATGGACAAAAAGGAACTTGAACTTTCTGATTCAAAGAATAAACTTTTGGCAAATACTGAAAATATGTCAATCAAAGATATTGCAGATATTGATTTGTCTGGTGGGTCTGAGTTTGTATCTATTCATCCTGCTCAGGATTCGCTGCGATTTTTCTCTCCAAAAGCTTCTTATAGTTTGAAAAACAATATTATTTATACCAAGGAAGTTAAATACATAAAAGTAGCAGATGCGGATATTTTTCCGGACAAAGGAGATATTACCATCTTAAAACATGCAGAAATGAAAACGCTTGAAAAAGCACAAATTTTGGCAAATACTGCTACGAAGTACCATACCATTTATAATGCAACAGTAAATATTTTGTCCAGAAAGAAATTTACTGGTACCGGTTCTTATGATTATGTTGATGAAACTGGTAAAAAGCAACCTATCTTTTTGAATGATATTTCTGTTGATACATCCGTTCAAACATATGCAAAAGCTGATATCCCAGAGATTTTAAATTTTACTTTAAGTCCTGATTTTGCTTTTATAGGAAAGGCGAATTTACTAGCTTCGAAAGAATTTTTGAATTTTGATGGAGGATTCAAAATCAAACATAATTGCGACACAACTGCCAAAAGATGGATCAGATTTAATGCTGAAATTAATCCAAATGAAATCTATATTCCAATTCCTGAGGTACCAAAAGACATGAATAAAAATACGCTTACATCTTCCATCATGATTGCAAATGATTCGAATGCGGTGTATTCTGCATTTTTAGCTCGAAAAGTAAGACAGTCGGATGCAGACATTATTAATGCAAATGGATTTATCTTTTTTGACAAGGTTTCAAAAGAATACAGAATTTCAAATAAAGAAAAGCTAAAACAACTTTCGCTTCCAGGCAATTTTATTAGTTTGAATACAAAAACTTGTATTACCTATGGTGAAGGGAAAATGAATTTAGGTGTAAATCTTGGTCAAGTAAAGATGGATGTTTTTGGAAATGTTAAGCATTATATCATTCCAGATTCCGCAACTTTTGATTTGGTAATGGCATTGGATTATTTCTTTGCAGATGATGCAATGAAGTTAATTGCTGAAAGTATGGAGGCCAATACAACACTTAAAGGAGCCGATGTTTCAAGTGAAAAGTATAGTAAAGCGATTAATGAAATTTTAGGCGTTGAAAAGGCTGATAAATATATCTCTGATGTTAGTTTGGGAGTTTTGAAAAAACTACCTCCGGAATTAATCCATACTTTATTTGTAACAGATGTAAAAATGAAATGGAATACGGCAACAAAATCTTATTTGTCGAGTGGGCCAATTGGAATTGGAAGTATGTCGAAAACTATCATTAATAAAGCTGTAACTGGTGGTATTGAGATAGTTAAAAAAAGAAGTAGCGTTGTTTTAAATATTTATCTTGAACTGGATAATAACGAATGGTATTTTTTCTCCTATTCTTCAGGTTTGATGCAAGCTATTTCTTCTGATGCCAAATTCAATAAAATTATCACTGAAATGAAACCTGAAAATAGAGAGCTCAAAACAGAGAAAGGGCAGGCTCCGTATGGATATAATATTTCAACTGTGAGGAAAAAAACTGACTTTTTAAAGAAATTTAAGAATATAAATGAATAATTCGTTTAGTTTAATAGTATCTTTGCAAAACTTTAAACAAATACTTACACATGAATATATTTATTGATTATCATAATGTTATTGCTGTAATTATTGCTTACCTTATTGGTTCTGTGCCTTCTGCAGTTTGGATCGGTAAGATTTTCTATAAGACTGATGTAAGAGAGCTTGGCAGTGGAAATGCTGGAGCAACAAATACAACAAGAGTTTTAGGCGCAAAAGCTGGAATCCCAGTTTTTATTATTGATGGTTTCAAAGGTTTTTTAGCAGTACAATTGGCTTTTAGTTTTAGAGGCGTGATTGTTTATGATGAAACATTAACAAATTTTCAGATTATTTTAGCTGCAGCGGCAGTTATTGGACATGTTTTCCCAATTTTTGCTGGGTTTAAAGGTGGAAAAGGTATTGCAACCTTGTTTGGAATTATGATTGCACTTTTCCCTTTTACTTGGTTAATTTCTTTGGGGGTATTTTTAATTGTATTTTTCATTTTTAGATATGTTTCCTTGAGTTCAGTGGTAACTGCAATTCTTTTCCCTATAGTTGCTATTGTAATTTTTAAAACGAAAATGCCTTCTTTAATTATTTTTTCAATTTTAGTTGCAGTTTTTGTTCCATTTACTCATAAAAAAAATATTATTCGTTTATTGAATGGGGAGGAATCAAGGTTTACTTTTAAGAAGAAGAAGTTATAGAGACCAAAAAAGAAAAGCCCTATTAAAACTAATAGGGCTTTTCTTTTGCAATATTAAATTTAATCTTTAATCTTTGATAAGTTTTTTAATTATTACATCATTTGATGTTATTATTTCTACGAAGTAAACACCATGTTCAAATTTAGTTGTCTCCACTTTTATTTGATTACCAGTTTGCATAATCTGGTAAACGACTTGTCCAATTGAATTATAAATGCTAACTTTATTTATATTATTTGCGAATATGTTGATTTCGTTATCAAATGGATTCGGATAGATATTGAAACTGAAATTCGCATGATTTTCAATATTGGTGTTA
>JACAAW010000044.1 GCA_013377115.1 Bacteroidota bacterium
TTGATCTTATTTTGATGGATATTAATTTGGGTCCAGGAATTGATGGAACTGTTGCTGCCCAAGAAATTCTCAAAACTAAAGATATTCCTATTTTATTTTTGTCATCTCATACTGAAAAGGAAATAGTTGAGCTTACTGAGAAAATTACTTCATACGGATATGTTGTAAAAAATACGGGTCCTGTAGTTTTAGCAGTCTCAATAAAAATGGCTTTCAAACTATTTGAGGCCAATAAAGAAATTAGTTTTAGTGCTAATTCATTAATTCAATCTGAGTCTCAATTCGCGGCAGTTTATGAGAAATCCCCTATCGGAATTGTTCAAGTAAATCTTCAGGGGAAAATAATAAATGCGAATCCTACGTTTGTCAGAATTCTTGGCTATTCAAAAAATGAACTTTTACAATTAAAATGGAAAGATTTCACACATCCTGATGATTTGGAAATGAATTCTGAATTATATGTAGATGTTATTAGTGGAAAAAGGGATAGTTATTCTATTGAAAAAAGATATGTCAAAAATGACAATGAAATTGTTTGGGTTTCTCTATCTGTAGTTTCGGTAAAAAATTCTGATGGTAAGCCAATGTTTTTGCTTGGAATGGTTGAGGATATTTCTGAAAGGATAAATATTGAAAAGTTAAAAAAAGATGAAATTACCTACTTAAACTCAATAAATCAATTGGCAATTAAACTTGCTCCATTTTCTCATAAGGATGATTTGTACAATATTATTTCTAAGAGTCTTATGAAAATTTCTGGTGCAGAAATAGTAACTCTTAGTATTTATAATCCTGAGCAAAAGGAAATAAAAATAGAAAGAATTGAAGCAAAGAGTCATCTTGTTAATATTGCAAATCGTTATCTGGGAACAAATATTCTTAATTTGAGATTTAAAGTTTCTGATGAAGATTACCAGACAATGCTATCTGAAGTTGTTGGATTTAAGAATTCTCTTTCCGAAACATCTTTTGGCAGTATTTCGCCTACAATTGGAAATGCAATACAGAAAATGACTTCTATTGATAAGTTCGCGGGCGTGGCTTATATTATTGATGGAAAATTATTTGGAACTTCAATTTTGGGATTTAAAAAAGAGGTTCCTTTTCCTTCGGAAGAATTACTAAAATCATATGCACATATCATTGCTTTATCTATTCAAAGAAAAACACTTGAAGATAAATTTTATCATGTGGATAAGGGTATGCGTCTTTCTGAGGAGAAATTTTCAAAAATATTTCGAATTAGCCCTGATGCAATAATATTAAGTCGACTAACAGATGGTGTAATGGTTGAAGTAAACGATTCTTTCACAAAAATGACTGGTTTTGCAAAAGAAGAAGTAATTGGGAAATCCTCTTCTTCAGAAATGATAGGTTTGTGGTTGGATTTTAATCAACGTGAGAATTTTGTAAACGAATTATTGAAAAATAATGAAATTAGTGGCTTTGAAGTTAAGTTAAAGAAAAAAGATGGTTCTATTATTAATGGTTTGCGATCTGCAAAAATAATTGAAATTAATGGTGAAAGCCATATTCTTTCAATTACTCATGAGATTACTGATAGAAAAAAAATAGAAGAAAGTCTTTTAAAAAGTGAAGCTAAATTTAAAACTTTTTTTAATAATATTCACGATGCATATTATCACGTAGATGTTAATTATTTAATTTCAGAAATTAGTCCGTCAATTGAAAGAATTTCAGGCTATTCGCGTGAGGAACTTATTGGAAAGCCAGTTCAGTCATTTTATGAAAATGCAAATGATAGAGACCTTTTTTTAATGGAAATTTCCAAAAATGGATTTGTAAAGGATTATGAAGTTAAACTAATTTCTAAAAATGGTGAATCAAAATGGGTATCTTTAAATGCAAATTTAGTTCCTAGTTCCGATAATAAATTACGTTATATTGAAGGATTTATTACTGAAATTAATGATCGAAAGAAATTAGAACTTTCTTTACGTAAAATGGCTCATGCTGTTGAGCAAAGTCCAGCCTCAATTGTGGTTACAGATGTGGATGGCAATATTGAATATGTAAACCCAAAATTTACTGAAGTTTCTGGATATTCAGAAAAAGAAGTTTTAGGAAAAAATCCTAGGATTTTGGGTTCAGGATTAACACCAAGGATGGTTTATTGTGAATTGTGGGAGACATTAAAAGCTGGATTTGAATGGAAAGGAGAATTTTCAAATCGAAAGAAAAATGGTGATATTTATATTGAATCGGCTTCAATTTCTCCTATAATAGATGAATTCGGAAAGATTACAAATTTTGTTGCTGTTAAAGAAGATATAACTGAAAGAAAACTTGCCGAAAATATTTTAGAAGAAAAAGAAGAGTTTTACCATGCAATTTTTGATAGATCTGGTGCAATAAAGCTCTTAATAGATCCAGTAACATTCAAAATTATTGATGGAAACCCCGCAGCTGAGGAGTATTATGGTTATTCGCATGATCAACTTATTGATTTGAAAATAATTGATATTAATATTTTAGATCCTGAGAAGATAGCAGAAGAAATGCAAAAAGCAATTTCTGGTGAAAAGCGATATTTTAATTTTAAACATAAGTTAGCAAATGGCGAAATTCGCGAAGTAGAAGTTTATTCATCCAAAATTGTTCTTCGTGGCAAACCGCTTCTTTATTCATTAATTCATGATATTACAGAAAGAAAATTTGCTGAATTACAAATAAAAAAATATGCTGACGAATTAAAAACAGCTGTTGCAACAAAAGACAAATTTTTCTCAATTATTGCTCATGATTTAAAGAGCCCTTTCAATGCAATAATTGGATTTTCAGATTTGATGGAAATGGATTATAAAAACAAAGACTTTAGTAATTTTGAGCTTTATCTTGATTCCATTTCCAAATCGTCCAAAAGTGCATTTAATTTGTTGGAAACTCTTTTAGAATGGGCTATGACTCAATCTAGAAGAATTAAATATCTGCCCAAGCGAATTAATTTATCTTCAAAAATAAAAGAAAATACTGAATTCGCAGAAATGCAGGCTTCTAAAAAGAATATCGATTTGAGCATAAATATCCAAAATGATCTCTTTGTTTTTGCAGATAAGTATATGTTAAATGCTATTTTGCGAAATTTAATTTCAAATGCTATAAAATATACTTATCAAAAAGGTTCGGTTATAATTTCGGCTATTCCGAAAAATAGCTTTGTACAAGTGGCTGTAAAAGATACAGGTATCGGAATTCCAAAAAAATTTATTGATCAGCTCTTTAAAATTGAAAAAAAATCTAGTACACCCGGTACTGAAAAGGAAACTGGAACAGGTTTAGGCCTTATCCTATGTAAGGAATTTGTTGAGAGTAATGGCGGTGAAATATGGGTTGAAACAGAAGAAGGCAAGGGGAGTACTTTTTTCTTCACTTTACCAGTGGCGTAATTGTGATTGCATCTTCGTGCGTCATCGCGAGCTGCCAATTGACGAAGAAGCAATCTCATCTTCAAGAATTTCATTGAGGGAGATTCCTCACTTCATTCGGAATGACGTTGCTTTTGTAATGTTTATAGGAGAACGAGAGAGTGTTTGCCTCGTTTTTGGCGAGGCAAACACTCTCTCGTTCTCCCAATACCTCTCTACAATTGTCCTTCCGAATCGCAGATTGGCGGTGAGGAATCTATTTTTGAAGTCAAATTTGTTTATTGTGTTTAATATTCATTCTGAATTACACATCTACAAAAAAAAGAGATAACTTTATGGTTATCTCTTTTTTTTGTTTTTTAGAAATTTTATTCCTCTACCTTAGCTCTGAATGATTCCCACACAAAGTATGCAATTAATGCAATGAACGTAAATATTGCAACTACTTCTGGCCAAATATTTCCTTCTGCAAAAACCCAGTTATTATCCTTATCTAAAACTTGGAAGAAATGCATATTCAGATCGACATTAAAGAATAGGAGGAAAGCCCCAATTACCCCAAATAATGCCGCTCCAGCAATGAATCCGGACGAAATAAGCGTGCCTCGCTGAATTCTTGCATTATTAATTTTTTCGTCTTTTGTGCTTTTTGTAAACCAATGATTTAATAAACCGCCCACGATTAATGGAGTATTTAATGAAAGAGGAATAAACATTCCAAGGGCAAAAGCTAAAGGAGAAATTTTTAACCAATTCATTAAGATTGAAATAACAGCCCCAATTCCGAGTAGTACCCAACTAACTCCAGTGCCAGACATAAGTGGTTCTATGATTGCCGCCATTGCGTTTGCCTGTGGTGCAGTCATTGGTTGAGCGTGTTCGGGAGTTTGAACAAAACCGTAAGCTTTATTCAAAATGAAAATTACAGCTCCAACAGTCGCAGCCGAAACAAGAGTTCCTAAGAATTTATAAGTTTGTTGTTTGATAGGAGTGGTTCCTAACCAATATCCAACTTTCAAATCAGTGATAAAACCACCAGCCATTGAAAGCGCAGTACAAACAATCCCTCCAATTATTAAGGAGCTTACCATTCCTTGCCATCCTTTAAGTCCAACTGAAACCAAAACAACTGATGACAAAATTAAGGTCATCAGAGTCATTCCTGAAACAGGGTTAGAACCAACAATTGCAATTGCATTTGCAGCAACTGTTGTAAACAGAAATGAAATAATTAAAATGGTTAATAGAGCCACCACTGCTTGAACGAATGTAATATTAACTCCTAAAATTAAAAAGATAAAAACTGCAACAAGAGTTAAGAAAAGAAACAACATAACAAATGACATTTTAATGTCTTTTTGAGTTCTCTCAACTTTTGCTTCTGCATGAGCTTTTCCACCAACTCCAAATGCTAGTTTAAAAGCACCTGCAATAACACCCGAAGATTTAATAATTCCAATAATTCCCGCCATTGCAATTGCGCCAATCCCAATAGGACGAACGTACATTTTGAATATTGCTTCTGCACTCATTGCTTGAAAAGGATTGATACCCCCACCAGCAGTGGCTGCTAGATTTCCAATTTCGTTGACTAAAGGAATTAAGACGAACCATGATAATAATGATCCAGCTGCAATAATCATTGCATATCTTAAACCAATAAGATAGCCAAAACTAAAAATTAAAGCACTCACATTGAATTTGAATACCATTTTTATTTTATCTGCTAATACCGCACCGATTGGAATAATTCTGGTTGTAACTTCCTCGCTCCATAATCTGAATGCAGAAAAACAAAAATCGAAAAGACCTCCGATTAATCCGCTAACAATTAGAAGTTTTGCTCCAGATCCACCTTTTTCACCAGTCATAAGAATTTCTGTCGTAGCTGTAGCTTCAGGAAAAGGAAGTTTGCCATGCATGTCTTTAACAAAATACTTGCGGAAAGGAATTAAAAATAAAATTCCCAAAACACCTCCAAGCAAGGAAGAGAAAAATATTTGCCAAAAGTCAACTTGGATTTCTGGGTATTTTGCTTGTAAGATATACAATCCAGGAATTGTAAATACAGCACCGGCAACAATAACACCTGAACTGGCTCCAATTGATTGAATAATTACATTTTGACCAAGGGCATTTTTTTTACGAAATGCAGCAGAAGCTCCAACTGCAATAATTGAAATTGGAATGGCTGCTTCAAAAACTTGTCCGATTTTTAAACCAGAATAAGCTGCGGCAGCAGAAAAAATAACTGCCATTAGTAGACCCATAATTAATGACCAGGAAGTAACTTCAGGAAAAATTTGGGAAGCCGGCATCACCGGTTTGTATTCTTCTCCTTCTTTAAGCTCGCGATAAGCATTTTCTGGTAGATCGGTATTGGTGTTGGTTTGATGTTCCATATAATTTTTATTTAAAATTAATTATTTGCATAATTTTGAAAAACAATTATTCTTGAAAAATTAATCTGCGCCATGCATCATTTTTACTAACCATTTAGATAAAATAATTACAATAATACCTAGAATTGCAATAAAAATTGCGATACCAGCAAAAATATTCATGGCTCCCAATTTCTCAGTAAATGACACAAAAGCACCACTTAAGAAATTAGCAACAGCACTACTTGTAAACCAAATTCCCATAAATAATGATGCATATCTGGCAGGAGCTAACTTTGTAACCATTGACAATCCAATTGGCGACAAACAAAGTTCTCCGATTGTATGGAACAGATAAGTGATTACAATCCAAATTAAACTTGCTTTAATTGCGATATCCTTAACATCACCGCCTCTTTCAAGGACAGCACCTACCATAAATACAAATCCAATTGCAAGGGCAATCATACCTAAACCCATTTTTACTGGAGTGGAAGGATTCTTTTTGATTTTTGCTAAAGCAACCCATAATGAAGCGAAAACAGAACCAAGTAAAACAATAAAAACAGGATTAATTGCTTGGAACCAAGAAGTTGGCATTATCCAGCCAAATATTGATTTATCGATAAAATCGTCAGTGTAAAGCGTTAGGGTGGTTCCAGCTTGTTCAAAACCAGTCCAGAAGAAGGTAACAAAGAACCAAAGAACTACAATAACCCAAATGCGGTCTTTTTCAATTTTTGTAAGTGGTCTTTTATCCATATCTGCATTGCTCTTTTGTTTGTGAACTGGATATTTTCCAATTTCACCTAAGAAACGATTAGCTGCAGCCATATAGATAATTAAACCAAGCATCATTGCAAAACCTGCAATCATAAAACCATAACGGAAACCATATTCTTCACCAAAATATCCACAGATAAGAGGGGCAAAGAAAGCACCACCATTAAATAACATGTAATACCAAGTGAAACCGCTATCTCTGCGTTTGTCTCCAGGTGTGTATAAATCTCCAATCATAGAAGGAGCACTTGGTTTGAAAAATCCATTTCCAAAGGCAAGTAATACCAAGCCGATAATAAATGAAGTGAAATTGATATCCATCGCTAAGGTGAAATGACCAATCATAATGAAAACACCACCAATAACAACCGATTTTCTTTTCCCAAAGAATCTATCAGATAAATAACCTCCTAATAATGGCAGCAAATAACACATACTGGTAAAGGTTCCGTAGATGAAACCAGCATCAGATTTATCAAGACTTAAACCACCAAGATGAGATTTTTTATTTAAAGGGTTTAAAATATCATTAGCCATGTAAAGAATCAAAAAAGCTCTCATTCCATAATAACTAAATCTTTCCCAAATTGAGGTAAATGATAGTAACCACAAACCTGCGGGTTGTTTCAATTTTTCTTCAACTACTTCTGCCATAATTATTTTTTAAAGATTAATAAATCGAAAAAACTGTTTCAATTGGCTAAAATATTAAATTTTTATAAAGAAAAGCAATTAATTTATTTATAATTTTTGGTTAGCAATGCGAAGTTTCCTAACCTCCAAAAAATTCACGTAAAAAAAAGTGCGAAGTTCGGAAACTTCGCACCGTTTTTATTGTGAGTATGAAAAAAGTTGGAGTCTTGTCAAGAATGTTCTCATTCTAGGCTTTCGATGACTTGAAAACAATGAGTTAACAATAGTAAATGATTTGTTTTCAAGACGAGAATAACGACGAATGAGAACATTCTTGACGGACTCTTATTAATCAACATAAACCGCCTGATTTTTAGGGTATTTCACTGAGTACATTACTTTAATTTTCTTCTTGCTTTCGCCAGGTTCTAATTTGAATTTCCAGGTTAATTTTCCAGTTTCTTCATTATAAATGGCACCAGAAGATTCTAATCTTTCAACCTCAATATCTTTATCACTTGAAACAGGGAATTGATCTTCAATCATAATATTTATTGGTTGCTTTTTGTTGTTTTTTACATTGATTTCCCATGCAATTGTCTCTTTTTTGTTAAGACCAATAAATTTTGAACTGCTGAATTCTTTCAATTTTATTCTGGTAATAATGATGTTTTTATCTCTTCCTAATGAAATGTCAAGCGTGTCTTTGGTGGTTCTTGTGTCTAAATATGATTTTCCAACATAAGTTCCTTCGTAGAATAAATTGATTTCACCAGCTAGAAGTTTATATTCTTCCCAGCCAGTAATTTTGGCCAAAAGGAAAGCATCTCTATCAAGTTTTGGAGCACAGTAATATTCATATTGTGCTGGAAGCGTATATGATTTTACTTCAACATCATATTTTTTTCCATCCGCTATAATAGTATAAGGAATAGAAATTTCAAATTCGAAATTGGTTTGAGTTTCGGTAACGGTAGTTAAATTTGAAGCATAATTTGCATTAATTTCTTCTTTCACGGTTCCGTCAGAAGCATTGGTTCTGGCCATTTGTGGTTGCATAGTATTGTAAGAGGAAACACCAGCGCCTTTATTGTAATTGTAATAATTTGCAAAGGATAAATACCAAGGCATTAAATTGGGTTTGCTACCATTCAATGTTGGATTTCCAGTTGATAATGTAAGTTTTACTTTTTTCCAGTCTTCACCAGTTGTTTGATAAACGTTTGCCTTGTAATTTAATACAATTGGATTGTTAACATCAATGGCTCTTAAATCGTAAGAAGGAACCCAGCCAGCATTTAAAACCAAATAGCTTACTGTGAAATTGGCATTAACCAATTCTTTGGCACTAACTGTAACAACGATTTCGCTCATGGCTTGTGATTTTTTTGCATTGAGCATTTGTAATTGGTTATTTATTTTTTCGCTTTTTTCCTGAAGCTTTTTTATTTTATTTTTGAATTGAATCAATTTGGTTTTTATTTCTGTTAATCTATTTCTGAAAAAATCTGCATTTTCCTTAAAATCTATTGCTTTCACACCTGTATTTTGACCGCCAATTGATTTGTTGGCATTTATCATTGATTCTTCTGCAGTATATACCTCAAGCATGCTTTGCTGGATTTCTATTTGCTGTCTGATGGATTCTAAAGAATCTTCTAAAACTAAAATCTCTTTTGATTTTTCCTGAGTTTTTAAATAGTTTAATTGATGAACAACGGAAAGAATCGTAAAATCTCCTTTTGCAGTTACCTGTATACTATTTGCATTTATTAGGGGAGATAGATCTTCAAACACGTAGGATGAAACTCCTTGGCTGATTGTTGTTGAACCTGTTCTGGTAACTTGTGCACCACTTAAAAAAACGGTTACATCTTTGATTTCTGATTTTACAGCTTTGGGTTCATTGTCTGCAAATGTTGCATTTCCAATAAGGAAAAGAGCGATAAAAGTGCATAGAAGATTTTTCATAAATTTATTTTTTATTAGAGTTGAATGTAAATATATATAAAATAGGCCACATGTTTAACAAAAACTTTGCCAAGATTTATAATTTAAACCTAGCAGGTTTTTAAAACCTATTAGGTTTAATTTGGAATCCTGTTAGGTTTTATCGTTAATAATTTTTTAAAACTTATTTTTGCTTTTGCGCCATTATGTTGTATTTTTACAAAAAAAAGAAATAGCCCCAATTAATTAGGGAGTACATTATTAAATAATTTAAAAAATCCCCCAGATGAAAAAAATATTACTATTTAGTGCATTATTAATCTTAAGTCAAGTATCGTTTGCCCAAAAAATTAAGGTTGTTGATGGAAAAGAAAAAATTGGAGGAGGAAGTAATTCCTCGCTTTCTGTTATGATTTATGAAGCTACTGATTCCCAAGTTGAGAAAGCGTGGAAAAGCCTTATGAAAGATTATAATGCGAAAGTATCTACAAAGGATGGCGTTTTTGCAGATAATGCTACAATTAAAGATATGTCGGCCAATACTGTTGACGTTTATGCAATCATTGAAAAAAAAGATAATGCTATTAGACTGATTGCTGCATTTGATTTGGGAGGTGCTTTTGTTTCTTCTTCAACCCATTCTTCTCAATTTAAAGTTGCTGAAAAAATGTTATTAGATTTTGCAAAAAAAGTATCTCTTGATGCAATTGCCGAAATATTAAAAGAAGCCGAGAAGGAACAATCAAAAAAACAAAAGAATCTCGATAATTTGAAAAGCGATAAAACTGATTTAGAGAAGGATATTGAAAAATACAATAAGCAAATCGCTCAAGCAAAATCAGATATTGAAAAAAATATTAAAGATCAAGAGACTGCAACCAAGGAATTAGATTTGCAAAAAAAAGTGGTTACAGATATTCTTGAAAAACAAAAGAAAGTTGATTAAAATGGAAAAACCGATTATCCTGGTAACCAATGATGATGGCATAACTGCTCCTGGAATCAGAAACCTGATTCGAATAATGAGAAAGATAGGGAATGTTTACGTTGTTGCACCAGATAAACCACAATCTGGTATGGGGCATGCAATTACAGTTGCTGGTCCTTTGCGTTTAGAAAAAGTCAATATAGATGGACACGACAATGAATATTCTTGTAGCGGCACTCCAGTTGATTGTGTGAAACTTGCAATAAATAAAATACTTCATCGGAAACCGGATTTATTGGTTTCTGGAATAAATCATGGTTCAAATTCGTCCATAAATATTATTTATTCTGGAACTATGTCAGCTGCTCTTGAAGGTGCTATCGAGAATATTCCTTCAGTAGGATTTTCACTTTTGAATTTTGCTCATGATGCTGATTTTTCGCAAGCTGAGAAATTTATTGAAAATATTGCTAATAATGTCCTTCAAAATGGAATTCCAAAAGACACTTGCCTCAATGTAAATATTCCTGCAATTCCATTTAGTGAAATTAAAGGTATTAAAATTTGTCGACAAGCTACGGCAAATTGGGATGATGACTATATCGAAAGAATTGATCCTCATAAAAAGCCTTATTATTGGCTAACCGGAGTTTTCGCAAATCATGATGCAGGCGAAGACACTGACGAATGGGCACTGAAAAATAATTTTATTTCTGTAGTTCCAGTTCAATACGACTTTACAGCGCATCAAGCTATTTCTTATCTTAATAACTGGAACTTCGATGTTTAAAAAAGACTCAATGTATTTTGGATTATTATTGGGATTTTTAATTCCTTTAATCCTTTTTGGAATTTTCTACTTATTAAATTTGATTTATGGCGTATGGATAAAGGGCGCAAATAAAGAAGTGTCAATTATTCAAATGAGTACTATTGAATTGGTGAGTATTGCAGGGAATTTATTACCATTTCGTTATTATATGGTTAAACTCAAATTTGACAAAACCGGAAGAGGAATGCTTGTTATGACAATGGTATACGCAGTTATTTATATTATTCTAAACCATTTTTCCTAAAAAATGCTTTATTACATAATAGCTGGTGAAGTTTCTGGCGATTTACACGCTTCAAATCTTATTAGAGAGATTAAATTGCTCGATAGTGAAGCACAGTTTCGTTGTTGGGGTGGCGATTTGATGGAAGCGCAAGGTGGCGAAATAGTTAAACACTATAAAGATCTTGCTTTTATGGGTTTTATGGCTGTTATTGCCAATCTTAGAACTATTCTGAAAAATATTGATTTCTGCAAGAAAGACATTGAAAAAACAAAACCAGATGTTGTTATTTTAATTGATTATCCAGGCTTTAATTTGAGAATTGCTGAATATGTAAAAAGTATCGGAATAAAAGTTCTTTATTATATTTCCCCACAAGTATGGGCATGGAAACAATCCCGAGTGAAAAAAATAAGACGTGATGTCGATAAAATGTTTGTCATATTACCTTTCGAAAAGGATTTTTATGAAAAACACAATTATCAGGTTGATTTTGTGGGTCATCCATTGCTTGATGCCATTGAAACTTTTGAAAATATTGAAGATTCTGATTTCTACAAAAAAAATAATTTATCTGAGCAGCCAATTATTGCATTGCTTCCTGGAAGTAGAAAACAGGAAATAGAGAAAATGCTTCCAATAATGTTAAGCGTGGTTGAAGAATTTAAAAATTATCAATTTGTTATTGCTGGAGTCAATCATTTGTCTGATTTATATAAAGATTATCTTCAAAATTCAAGTATAAAGGTTGTTTACGATCAAACCTACCATCTCCTGAAAAACACAAAGGCCGCATTGGTAACTTCTGGAACTGCCACCTTAGAAACTGCATTATTTCAAGTTCCAGAAGTGGTTTGTTATAAAGCTGGTTCCTTCTCTTATTACATTGCCAGAAAAATAGTAGATGTAAAATTTATTTCTTTGGTAAATTTAATCATGGACAAAGAAATCGTAACTGAACTTTTGCAAAATCAACTCACGAAAAAAAACTTGGTTTCCGAATTAAAAAGTTTATTAGAAAATACTGAAAGAAAATTGCAAATAGCAAACGATTACAAAGATCTGAAAATCAAACTTGGGGGCTTTGGTGCTTCAAAAAAGACAGCAACTTTAATGTTAAATTATATTAAAAATGTGAGCGACTAAAAAAGATAAACTGTATATTTGTCAATGAATCTTTTTTAAAACTTAAATATTTTTAATGGCTGCTTTTAAAAACAAACTTCTTCTTTTCTTATTTTTCCTATCGTTTTCTTTGTTTGTAAAAGCAATTAATGTTGATGTTCGAATTTATTCAGGAATTAATTTAACTTCCTTAAATATTCAAATTCTCTCAGGAAAATATATTTTATCTGATTCCTTAAACAAAATTTCTGATTTATATAAAACTCATAATATTGAATTTTCTGTTGAAGGAAAAAAAATTAGAGTAAAGAAATTAGGATACGATTTGGGATTATTTCCGTCAGTTCGTTTAAATGGTGAGGGATTTTTAAATACCATTCAAATTAAGCCAGTAAAACCTGAAAAAAATGAGCGGGTTTATGATGATGGTTTAATTATCTCTGTTGAAAATGGCTACCTAAAAATCATCAATCAAGTTAATTTAGAATATTACGTAGCTGGTGTGGTTGAATCCGAGGGTGGAATGATGAACAACCTTGAATTCTTTAAAGTTCAGGCTATTATTTGCAGAACTTATGCCGTAAATAATTTTCAGAAACATTTCAAAGATGGAGGTTTTAATCTTTGTGATCAAACTCATTGTCAGGTTTATCGTGGACGTTGTAAAAATAGCACTATTTTACTTGCAACTTCTCAAACCAGCGGTGATGTAATTGTGGATGCAAATAAAAAATTAATTTCCGCTGCATTTCATTCTAATTGTGGCGGACAAACCATGAATTCTGAGGATGTTTGGTCAATTTCCACTACCTATTTGAAATCGGTTAGAGATTCTTTTTGTGTGAAAAAATCCCAAGCAAAATGGCAAAAGAAAATTACCAAAAAGGATTTGTTTAATTATTTGGCAACAAAATATAAATTTCCAATCGAGGATAGTGCTAAAGTAAGCGCCATTCTTAATTTTAAACAGGATTCTCGAAAAGTTTATTTATCCAACGATCCAAGCATTCATTTAAAATTGATAAGAAATGACTACAAATTAAAATCTACTTTCTTTTCGATTGAACCTGGAAAGGGAGATACTTTGGTGCTAAAAGGCAGAGGTTTTGGTCATGGTGTTGGCCTTTGTCAGGAAGGCGCAATGAGAATGGTTGAACTTGGATATGGTTTTAAAGACATTATTCGAAAGTACTATACCGGAGTTTCGATACTAAACTTCGAAGAAATGAAGTAATTAATTAAATAAATTGCTTTTTTGTCGTTGGACTTTAATTTTGCAATGCTCATTTACCAATGTAAACTCCGCTTACAAAATCTTGTCCTCCTAAAAAATCTAATTTATTGAATTAATTAGATGGAATCAAATACAAACATGAAATAGATTTTCATGATACAATGGAACAAATTTCCAATAGTAAGATTGTTTTTGCCCTTTGCAATAGGTATCGTAATTGCAATTTTGATTGACTATAATTTTCAATTATCTTATTTTCTTTTTCCCGGCATCTTTCTGTTTTTTACATTTTTCGTATATTTATATGAGAAGTTTTTCTCTGATTATAAACTTCGTTGGATATTTGGCGCCTGTATAAATCTCTGTTTAATTCTTTATGGGTTTCATTTTACTCAGGTAAATACTGAAAAATTTAGCCCTCAGCATTTCTCTAAGATAGCAAATATTGATTCTTCTTGTTTCGCAATTGCCAATATTACGGAACCGGTTGTTGAAAAAGAGAATTCGAATAAAGTCTGTCTGGAAATTACCAATATTGTTAATGGTGAAAACAGAATTCCTGTAATGGGAAATGTAATAGCGTATTTTTCGAAGAATAATAATTCAAGCCTGCTAAAATATGGTGATCAATTATTGATTGACACAAAATTTACAGAAGTTAAGAAACCGCAAAATCCTGGCGAATTTAATTATAAACAATATCTCGAATTTAAATCTGTTTACCACCAAGCATATGTCGATAATCAAAGCTGGCTAAAATTGGATTCGAATAAAGGTAGTTTTATTAAGACCAAAGCAATTGGAATTCGAAATTATTTTTTGGAAGTTTTTAAAAAGAATAATTTAGATGGTAAAGAATTTGCGGTTTCCGCTGCGATAATTTTGGGCTATACAGATAAAATTGATGCAGAAATATTGAAGGATTATTCAAGCGTGGGAGTAATCCATATTTTAAGTGTTTCAGGTTTGCATGTTGGGGTAATTTTTTTGATATTGAATCAACTTTTGTTTTTTACAAAAAGGATGAAACATGGAAAAATCATTAAAGCCATTGTTCTGTTGAGTTTTATGTGGTTTTATGCCACAATAACTGGACTTTCTCCAGCAGTTTTGCGTGCTTCGGCAATGTTCACATTTATTGTATTGGGAAATAGTTTAAATAGGAATGTCAATATTTATAATACTTTGGCGGCTTCAATGTTTTTCTTGTTGGTAATTAATCCATTCTTTTTGGTGGATGTTGGTTTTCAGCTTTCCTATTTGGCAGTAATTGGAATTGTTACTTTTCATCCTTTAATTGATGAATTTTATAAACCACGAAATTGGGTGACTAAAAATATATGGGCAATTATCAGCGTTTCCATTGCTGCACAAATTTCCACATTGCCGCTCACCTTATTTTATTTCCATCAGTTTCCGAATTATTTTATTATCTCAAATATTGTTGTAATTCCGCTTTCGAATCTGGCAATTTATGTTGGGATGGTGGTTTTGTTTGCTTCACCATTTCCTGTCATTGCTTCCTTTGCTGGGGAAATATTGTCGTTTTTAATTCATTTTTTGAATAGTTCTATCAAAGTTATTGAAGGGTTTCCTTATGCGCTAATTTCCGGAATTCATATTTCTTTAATTGAAATGATATTATTGTATGTTTTTATCATTTTGATGTTATTATTTGTTGTAGTTAGAAAAGGCAATTATTTGAAATATTCAATGCTTTTCTTTTTAATTTTCTTAAGCATTTCTTTTATCGACAATATAGAGCATAGTTCACAGCGAAAAATAATTGTATATAATATTAAAAAAGCCACAGCCATTGATTTTATTGATGGAAAAAATACTTATTTATATGGAGATTCCTCATTTTTGAACAATAGCAGGCATTCAGATTTTTATGTTAAGGCAAGCCATACCAATTTTGATGTTAAAAGTTCAGAGAAAATTAATATGAATGGAGATTTGATAAATGAAAATTTCTATAAAAAATCCAATTTTGTTCAGTTTTTCAATAAAAGAATTGCTTTCATCAATAAATTGAATTTTAATAAAGATAACAATAACAGGTTAGAGGTAGATTATTTGGTGATATCAGATAATGCCAAAATTAATCTAAAGGAATTGAAAAATTTGTACAATCCTAAAATGATTATTTTTGATTCTTCTAATTCAATTTGGAAAACCGAAAAATGGATCAAAGAATGCGAAGAAATTCATTTGCAATTTTATTCTGTGCTAAAATCTGGTGCTTTGGTTTTGGATATTTGAGATTACGTCCGTGTTTGCAGAGAAGTCAACGGTTGCTGAGCTTGTCGAAGCACCGTTTGAAGTATTGAAATGAAATTGTCTTTAGATATTCTTGGGCCAGTGCTTCGACAGTGCTTCGACAGGCTCAGCAACTGGCTAAAATTTAAAGGGTCACTGAGCTTGTCGAAGTGCCGCTGGCAGAATCATCGCGGCCGTTTCGCTCCACTTCAGCTCCGCTGAGTGTTCCTCTCAACGTCTGGATATCAGGCAAATTGAATTTTACAATTTAAGGGTCATTGAGCTGAACACTGAGCTTGTCGAAGTGTGGCGGAAGTGCCCAAAACAATTAGCTAGGTCGAGTTTTGTTGCTTTTCATTTGGTTTGTGCTTAGATATTTCATCAGCATTTGTTGGGACTGTGGTTCAATGGTGCATCGACAGGCTCAGCAACCGTCTCAGCAACTGGCTAAAATTTAAAGGGTCACTGAACTTGTCGAAGTGCCCAAAACAATTAGCTAGGTCGAGTTTTGTTGCTTTTCATTTTTTTTGTGCTTAGATATTTCATCAGCATTTGTTGGGACTGTGGTTCAACGGTGCTTCGACAGGCTCAGCAACCGTCTCAGCAACTGGCTAAAATTTAAAGGGTCACTGAGCTTGTCGAAGTGTCCATAAACGAATCATCGCGGCCGTTTCGCTCCACTTTGACTCCGCTCAGTGACCGCTCAACGTCCGAATTCTTTTAAAAAAATACTTTTTTCCAAGTCAAGAAATTCATATAACGCCAGATAAAATCAGCCGATTTGGAATTTGATTCGTTTGAGAAAATCTGATCCCAATTTTTAAACATTTTTTCGGTGTTCACTATTTTGGCATCGTCCACAAAACTCAAATCCTGAATTTTTGATTTCATGGCCACATTAATTTGTTTTAGCCATTGGTATTGCGGAGTAGAAAAACCGAGTTTGTCGGTTCGGTTTCTGATTGGTTCAGGAATAATTCCTTTCATAGACTCGCGTAAAAGCAATTTGCTCCAGCCATTGTGAATTTTGTAATTTCCAGGAATGGAAAAAAGAAGTTCTATCAATGGCAAATCATCTGAAAAAGGTGTTCTCGATTCCACCGAATATTGCATGGAGCAGCGGTCTTCCCAGCGAAGCAAATTCTTTAAATAGTGATCGGTACAGTATTTATGAAGCAATTCGTTCATTGGTTTTGAACTGAAATCATTCGAAAAGTTGGTTTGGTGTTTGTTTTCATTCCAAAATTCTCCGTTGAAAAATTGGGCTTCTTGTTTAAAAGATCTGGCTAAAAAGCCAGCCATTCCTTTTGGCAAGGTTTTGTCCATGCCAATTTTAAGGAGAGATTTGAAAAAAATAGATTTTGAAGTGGGCGAATTATCCGTATTTCCAAGTTCGCTAAAAAAAGATCCTAAATTGAAATGCTTCAAAAAATCCAAATAAAATGAGGTGTAAAAAACGGGATAACCAGAAAATAATTCGTCACCACCTTGACCATCAAGTAAAATCGTAATACCATTTTCTTTGGCGCTCTGCATTACTTTGTTTTGTGCATAAGTGCTGGTAGAATAAAGCGGAACGTCTTGGTGGTAAATGATTCCTTCCAGTTCATCAAGAATATTCTCGGGATTGCAAAGAACTTCGTGTTGTTTGATTTTTAGTTCATCAACCACAATTTTTGCCCAATGCGATTCATCAAATTCTTTCGAATTATTTACTGCCGTAAAAGCATTAAGTTGATTGGTAAGTTGCGATAAATTATTCTTTGAATTGATTTGATTTGCAACGCTGATGATACTGGAACTATCGATTCCACCACTTAAGCAAAAACCAACATTAACATCCGAACGTAAGCGAATATTGATGGCATTAAATATTTTTTCTCTGATTTCTTCTTTATAAGAATCAAATTTTGCTTGATTGAATTTCTCAAATTTATTCTCAAAATTTAGAGTATAATATCGTTCTATTTTGAGATTGTTTTGTTTTAGGTCGAAAATAAAATAATGGGAGGGAAGTAGTTCCTCAATTTTATGATACAATCCAATGGAATCCGTTTCAACTTTTCCTTTTAGAAGATGGTTAAAAACATTGGAGTAATTAATGCCGAAATCATTATTTGGAATTTGAAGCAAGGCTTTTTGTTCTGATGCAAAAGCAAAATAATTTTGGTTGATGGAATAATACATTGGCTTAACACCAAGGCGATCGCGCGAACCAAAAAGAATTTGTTTTTCCTGGTCATAAATAACGAACGACCACATGCCATTTAATTTTTCAAGACAATGGATTCCCCATTTTTTGTATGCTTTCAAAAGAACTTCGATATCGCTTTTT
This sequence comes from Bacteroidota bacterium, assembly GCA_013377115.1. GTDB lineage: Bacteria > Bacteroidota > Bacteroidia > Bacteroidales > CG2-30-32-10 > Cfx2-01. The sequence goes on from JACAAW010000044.1 coordinate 18,073, forward strand.
GACGAAAATTCGAAACCATCGCTTCTAAGTTCTTCTTTTAGTTCGAGATAATTGTAAATCTCACCATTGCAGGTAATCCATATTTTGGAGTCATCAGAACACATGGGTTGGTGACCGCCTTCTGATAAATCAATTACAGAAAGTCTTCTATGACCAAAAGCAAAATGGTAATTCTCTGAGATTTCTTCAATTCTTTTTTTAGGCGAATAATTAAAGCGGTTGTTCCATGATTGTGATGGAGTATCTTTTCCACCAGCAGACTCACAAAGCGTTTCATTAAAAAAAACAAAACCTTCATCATCCGGACCTCTATGTCTTAGGCTATTGGTCATATTGCCAATCACTTCACCAATGTGTTGCGTGTTTTTATTAATATTGACAATACCAGTTATTCCGCACATAAATTTGAAAAACTCTTAACGAGATAATTTTGTAATTATTTTGTGGTAAAATTAATATTTAAAATAAACTCTTAATAAAAATCATTCTAAATATTGAACTTAAAGCTAAAGCAATTGATACTTTTGTATATTTGCCCATAAACTTTTAAGATTCAAATTAAATAAAAACAAAAATTATGAAAAAATTATTACTTTTTTCGATGGTAATCGCGTTTTCTTTTTCGCTAAATGCGCAAAATAGAAAAGCTATTCGTCCTGCTGCTGTTTCTGGAGCAAAAAAAGTTCAAGCTTTAAAAAGCAAACCAATTAATGACAACAAATCACAATTTGCTGCTACATTTAATTCTACTCCAGCATTGTTGCCTGTTGCAAAAGATGTAAACGCTATTAATAAAGTCTTAATTAGTCATTCAGCTAATTGCTATTCTTATTATAATGCAAGTCAACAAACAGTAATGTCAAGTAATTCGGATTTGAATTTAATTACATTTACTGCCAGAAAGAGTTTGTCAAATATTGTTCCTGGTTCACAAACCAATCAAAGTGGATTTTGCCAAGCAAATTTTTCAACTGATTTTGGTACAAGTTGGGATACAACTCTAGTACCTTATAGAGATACCGCTGCAAATGTAAGTCCTGGTCGTTATCCATCAGGAGTAATCTACAATCCTGCTGGAAATACCAATGTTTTAAATGCTTCTTCTGTGGTTTGTGGAATTAAACAATTACCAAATACAAATTGGAGTGGTGATTATTTTGCCAGTGAGACTTTTGGTCATGCAAATAACAGTATCAAAAAAAGTGCTGATAATGACACTTCTTTTCTTTATTTCTTAACTTCATGTGATGCTGGAAAATTTCACGTTATTGGAGATCATAATAGAGATAATGGAACTAACTGGACCAGATTGCAATCAGTATTATGGGATGGATCATGGAACAATACTACAAACAGTGTAGATTGGACATCAACAATTCACAATCCTCCATTTACTGTAAATACCAATGGTACTATTTATGGTTCAGGTGAATATGCTTATGCATGGTCAAAAGATGGACAAATTGGTTATCATATTTATACTGGTGTTTCTTCATCTGCTGGGGATCCAAAAGAGTGGGCTCCAATTGTATATAAATCAACTAATGCGGGTGCATCATGGAATTTAATGGCTCCTTTCATTTTTACTTCAATTCCTGCGATAGATTCATCATTATTTGAAATTTCAACTGGTGTAAGACGTGCATTTTTTGATAATCCTTCTGATGCAGTTGTGGATTTAAATGGAAACTTGCATTTAGCTCAAATCGTTCGCAGTGCATCTTCAGTTCATCCTGATTCATTGAATTATTATATGGGATTTGCCAAAATAGAAGGTTATATGTTTGACGTATTTACTACTACTGCTGCTGGTGGTTGGGATGCAAATTATATTGAAACCCAATATGGACAAGATTTATTAGCTGCCGATGATACTCAATGGGGTTGTGGTTGGTCTAATAGATTACAAATGTCTAAATCTCCTGATGGGAAGAAAATATTTTACACTTGGATGGATTCTGATACCAATAATATTGTTGCTGATAATTTAAACAGATATCCTGATATTTTATCAGTTGGTTATGATGTTGTTACAGGAGATTGGAGCAATTATGGTATTCCAAAAAACTTTACAAAAGGTGGTATTTATGATGGTTCAAACTATTTTATGTGTGCTGGTGACTGGACTTTTTCAAATGCTGGTACTTACACATTGCATGTTTCTACAATGCAGCCAGGAGCAACAGGTGATGCACCAGTTGATCATTACTATGTGAAGAATGTAAATTTTACAGAAAACGATTTTGTTGGAATTAATGAAATTTCTAATGGAATTGGATCGATTTCTCAAAACTACCCAAATCCAACAAGTGGATTAACAACAATTAATGTTAACCTAACAAAATCTTCTAAGTTAAGTTTGGTTGTTACAAATTTAATGGGACAAAAAGTTTATGAACTTGCTGCTAGCACAGTTGCTGCAGGAACTCATGCTTTAACAATTGATGCAAGCAAATTAAGCTCTGGTGTTTATTTCTACACTGTTAATGCTGACAATAATTCAATCACAAAGAAAATGATTGTTGAATAATCACTCTCAATATTTTTTATAAAAAAGAGCTTCGAGAAATCGAGGCTTTTTTTTTCTTAATACTAATATTTTTTCTATTTTGGTTTTTGCAAGTGAAATGTCAAATAATGCAAATATTTTGTTTTTAATGAAAAAAATATTGATTTTTTTGATTATATTGTTTTATATTTGCACTTTAAAGAAAATTAAATTTACAAATAACTAATTTTATTATCTAACTAAAACAAAAAAAAACTATGAAGAAAGTGTTACTTCTTGCAATGTCAGTTGCAATTGCGTTCAACCTGAGCGCACAAACAAAAAAGGCACCTCATCAATCGGTTGCTGGAATTCAAAAAGTGCAATTATTAAAGAAGACAAATTTTGTTGATAATCAAACTCAATTTGGATCAACTTTTAACCAAGCACCTGCTTTATTACCATTAGCAAAAGACATAAATAAACTTGGCAAAGTTTTAATTAGTCATTCTGCAAATCCAAATTCATATTTGGTATCTCAACAAACTGTTATGTCAAGTAATAATGACTTAAATTTAATTACTTTTACTCACAGAAAAAGTTTAACAAATGTTATTGCTGGTACAACTACTAATGCTAGTGGAGCTTGTCAAACTAGTTTTTCTGTTGATGGTGGAGTTTCTTGGGATACTTTATTAGTTCCATGGAGAGGTACTCAAAATGCTGCTAACGCTGGTCGTTATCCTTCTGGAGTTATTTACAATCCTGCTGGAAATACAACATTAGCTAATGCATATGCTGTGGTTTGCGGTCCTAAATTGGTTGTGAATTCTGCTCCTTGGATAGGATCATTTTTTGCAAGTGAGTCATTTGCAAAAACAAATAATAATATGCAAGCTGGTGTTGGTCCTTTAGATACAGTTTGGGCAAGAAATTATTTACAAGCATGTGACGGTGGAAAATTTCACGTTGTTGCTGACCATAATAAAGATGATGGTACTAACTATACTTTTATTCAATCAGTAAAATATGATGGGACTTGGAATGCAACAACCAATAGCGTTGATTGGACTACAAGTTCTCACGTTCCTCCATACGCTGTAAGTGCTGGTGGTATTGATGGTTACGCTCGTTCAGCTTATGCTTGGTCGAAAAATGGTCAAATTGGATATCAAGTTTATGTTGGTGTAACTGCAAGCGCTGTTGATCCTTTAGCATATGCTCCTATTGTTTACAAAACTACCGATGCTGGTACTACTTGGAATTTAATGGCTGGATTTAATTACTCTACCATTCCTTCCATTGACTCAAGTTTAATTGAAACTTCTACTCCTGGTGTGAAACGTGCTTTTATCACAGAACCAATGGATGTTACTGTTGATGCTAATAACAATTTACACATTGCTACTTATGTAAAAAGTGCTTCTAGTAATAGTGTTGATTCAACTGGTTATTCTTGGACATGGACAAAAATTGAAGGATATATGTTTGATATTTATACTACAACTGCTGCTGGTGGTTGGAATGCAAACTATATTGAAACTCAATATGGAAAAGATTTAGCAACAACTGATGATACTCAATGGGGATTAGGTTGGGACAATAGATTTCAAATTGCAAAATCTAATGATGCAACAAAATTATTCTTTATTTGGGCTGATTCTGACACAAACAACACAAGTGTTGATTATATGAATAGATATCCTGATGTATTGGCTCTTGGTTATGATGTAAATTCACATCTTTGGACTAACGGTGGAGTTCCTAAGAACTTTACAAAAGGTACTATTTATGATGGAGCAAACTTCTTCATGTGTGCAAGTGATTGGACAATGGGTGCTACAGGAGTTTATAATCTTGGAATTTCTACCGAACAATTAGGTTTAACCGGTACTGACCCAGTTGATCATTACTTCCTTACAAATGCTGGATTTACAGATTCTGACTTTACAGGTATTGGTGTAAATGAAATTTCTAACGGTATTGCTACAGTTTCTCAAAACTATCCAAACCCTGCAAATGGAACTACTACTATCAATGTTAACTTAGCAAAATCTGCTAAATTAAGCATGGTAGTTACCAATTTAATGGGACAAAAAGTTTATGAAGTTGCTGCTAACACAGTTGCTGCTGGAACTCATACTTTAACTATTGATGCTAGTGTATTAAGCTCAGGTGTTTATTTCTACACTGTTAATGCTGATAATAGCTCAATTACAAAGAAAATGATTGTTGAATAATCCTCAATAATATTTCAAAAAAAAGAGCTTCGAGAAATCGAGGCTCTTTTTTTTTGTTTTATTCATTTACCACCACCTAAAGGTCGTGCAATTTTAAAATTTCATCAATAATTTTTTCATATTATAACAAATTTGACATTTTATACCTACGGCACAATAAAAATTCATAAAATTTTTTTCTATAAACATTATGTCCCGGATGGGACATAATATTTATAAAAAACAAAACTAGCTTAATAAAAAATATTCATTTGCCACGACCTAGACTTCGACAATGCTTCGACAAGCACAGCAACCGGCTCAGCCACCAAAGGTCGTGGCAATTGAGCTAAATTTCTTTAAATTTAACAAATAAAAATGATTTTTTGTTCTGATGATAATGTTTTTCCAGCGCTCCGACACTTCGACTCCGCTCAGTGTCCCACCTTAACTCCGCTCAGTGTCCTCCTTCGACTTTCTTGAGCATTGCCCATAATGAAAGTGTTACGGTTGCTGAGCTTGTCGAAGCACCGCTCTAGGAATTATTATGAATTTGTCTCGAGATTAAGTTGGGTCGGTGCTTCGACAGTGCTTCGACAGGCTCAGCAACCAGCTCAGCAACCGGTTAGAATTTATTGGACAGAGAACGGAGTTGATTGTCCCACAAATGAATATTGCACTGAAAAAATTACATCTTCGACATTTTCACCAAAACCTTTTCAAATTTTTCGCGCATTTCTTCGGTGGTGCAGGTGAAATTATTTGCCATAAAAGAAATCACCAATTTTTTTCCAGATTTGCAATTGATGTAACCTGCCCAGTTTTTAACTCTTAGTAAAGTTCCGCCTTTCATTACTGCTCTTCCAACAGCTTCGGTTCCCAAACAGTTCCCCTTAAAGGTTCCAGATTTGCCAACCACAGAAAGCGAATTATAGAAACTTGTGGCATGCTTTGATTTCTTCATGTATAATAATAAATCAATTAATTGTTTCGCTGTTATGCCATTGGCTCTTGCCATTCCACTACCATCAAATAAAAACATTCCTCGGGTATCAATTCCTGCGGTTTTCAGAAAACTATAAACGGCTTTTATTCCTGCCTCAGTGCTTCCATATCCTCTAGAACGCAACCCAATTTGTCGCATCAAATGTTCTGCGAAAAAATTATTGCTAAACTGATTGGTTTGATAAACTATTGAAGAAACTGGTGGAGAATACACTGCAGATATTTCGCGACGATTTCCATATAAATTATCTTTTACAGCCGAACCAACATTTGCTGATTGCACCGTCCTCATGGTTGTTGCCGAATCGGAAACTCGAATTCCTTTTGCTTTTAATTTCAACAATAAATCGTAAGCTGCAGTATAAGGAGGATCGGGCAAAGGTGCATAAACATTAATGGACGCTGAACCTGGATCAGCACCATAAACTTGTAATTCGCTGGTAAAAGGAGCCGATAGCACATTGTAATAGGGCGCGCCTCCACCAGAAACTAAATTGTTCACCACATAAACTCCAGGCAAATAAGGATTGGAGCCATTCACAGGCAATTTATAACGTCCCTTTCTTCCAACATTAATTTGTGCCGAAAACATATTGTCGTAGATGGAAAGTCCAGAAACTCCTGCACAAAATACAGAACCGAGTTCGCCCCAAGTCCACATGAAAGGTGCTAATTCATTATTGAAAATTCTGGCATCACCAATTACAGCGCCGTTGATGGAATCAATTCCCAATCGAGCAACTGCATTGGCAAATCCGCTCATAAAATATCGTGAACTAAAAATAGAAGAACCCAATGTTGGGTCGCCACCACCACGGATGTAAACGTTTCCTTTCAATGTGCGGCCCTGAATTGAACCCGAATATTGTAATGAAGTTCTGAAACATGCGCTCTCGCCAAGTATTTCTAATGCTGCGGCAGTCGTAAATAATTTTGTGGTAGAAGCTGGAACCAAACTTAAATTCTGATTTCTTTGAATAATCATGGTGTCGGCATCGTCGTCATAAATGCAAAAACCAACTCCAGCGTAGGTAAGTGCGGTATCGTTTAGCAATGCTTCCAATTCGAATAGCATCGAGTCGCGGGGATTTAGAACACCGCTTTTGTTTTTCAAAAGGACTTTATCGTTGGTTGGTTCTTCTTTCTTTTT
>JACAAW010000045.1 GCA_013377115.1 Bacteroidota bacterium
AGTTCTTCTACTTTGTTAGAACCTGTTTTAAATTTTATTGATGAATCTGCTGGAGCATCTCAATGGATTTGGAATTTTGGTGATGGACATGGATCTTCTGTACAATCACCACATCATGAATTTGCCGACACTGGTTCTTATTTCGTGACTCAATACGTTTATAATGTTTATGGATGCATGGATACAGCATCTCAAATTGTTCATATTCTGCCTGAGTATTCATTTTATGTTCCAAATACTTTTACACCTGATGGTAATGGCACCAATGATCATTTCTTTCCAAAGGGAACTCAATTTTCCAATACTGATAACATTATGTATATTTTTGATCGTTGGGGCGAAATGATATTCACTACCAAAGATTTGAACGAAGGTTGGGATGGCACTTATAAAGGAGCCAAAGTTCAGGTTGGAGTTTATGTTTGGAGAATTATCACTACCGATTGGGAAGGAAACAAACGTAATTACATGGGGCATGTAAATGTGATTCGGTAATTTTAATTAAAAATCAAAAAAATATTTGTAAAATTGATTTTATTGTGCTTACTTTGTAATTACAAAATATTGAACCATGGACATCTCGATTATACCAATAGGTAATTCAAAAGGAATTCGTTTGAGTAAGACCTTGCTCGAAAAATACAATATCAAAGATACTGTTGAATTGATTTTGGAAAAAGGTTATATCATCATCCGGCCAAAAAGTACTCCTCGAAAAGGTTGGGAAAAAGCATTTAAAAGCATGCACGAAAATGGTGACGATAAACCATTAATGTCAGATGTTTTTGAAGACGAAAATTTTGAAGAATGGAGCTAAAGCAATATGATATCGTTTTGGTAAACCTCGATCCAACAATTGGAAGCGAGATAAAAAAAACCAGACCTTGTGCAATTATTTCTCCAGACGAAATGAATAAATATTTGCAGACAATAATAATTGCCCCGATGACAAGCCAATCTAAAAATTATCCAACCCGAATTGAAGTAAAACACAATGACAAAAAAGGATGGATAGTATTGGATCAGATTAGAACAATAGATAAACAGCGAATTGTAAAAGTACTAGATAAATTAAAAGAAAAAGAAATTACAAAACTGAAAGCTATTATTAAAGAAACTTTTGTTGATTAATAATCAAAATTATTCCATGGAAAATCCTGAAATGAAAATAATTCCTGTAAAAAGTTTTGTTGATTCATTTCAAGCACATTTAGCAAAAGGAAAATTAGAATCAGAAGGAATTGAATGTTTCTTGGCCAATGAAAATATTTCAAATTTATCTCCAGGATATTTGAGTAGACAGGATATTACCATTGATTTGATGGTAAGTGAATATGATTATGAAAGAGCATTTGCTTTACTGACAGATTCTCCTATTCAAAACGCTTCACTTGATTTTTGTCCAAAATGCAGATCTGCCAATATCAAACGAAATTATGGAAAAAGTAAAATTAGAATTTTGATAGCATTTATGCTATCACTTATTACTTTTGTTCCATTTATTCAAATAAAATACAATTTGATTTGCAAAGATTGTAAGTATGAATTTGTTGAACCTAGAAATTGATTTTTTGTTTTTTTTTGATTGAGTTTTCTCAATAAATTGTATTTTTACTTATTGAAAAACAAGATGATGAAATATTTACTATTCCTTAGCTTTATGATTTTGCTGCAAAATATTTCTTTTGCTCAAATGGATAGTGTTATGACTTTTGAACTAGTTAGAACAAAAAAGAATGGGAAAGTAAAAGAAATGGTATTTATACCGAATAAAATTTTTAAAGTAAATACAAAAGACGAAAGAAAAATTAAAATTAAGAATGATGGGAAAATTGTTTTTCTTGATAGTGGATTTGTCTTTAATAGAATAGGTTCTCATGGACATGTTTCAATCTTACGAGATACTTTGTATTTTCAAGATATCAAAAGTGTTTATGCTAAAACAAAAGGATATCGTTTACGTAATTCACTTTATATCACTGCCATGGTTATTGGAGGTGCTTATTGTTTTGTAGTATTTGAACTTGCTTTATTGTCTTTTAATCCAAATATTATGATTCCCGCTGTAATCTTAGGAGCTTCATGGATTGTAGAAGGCCAGAGACTTCAAAATAATAAATATAATACAAAAAAAAGATGGACTTTAAAGTCAGGTTATTACAAATAGATAATAAAGCAAAAGGAGTTTAAATTGTTTTCTGAAGGCCCCTACCTCCTCAATCCATCATTTTCGTCAAAAATCAATTTGTTGGAAAATAGCAAAGTCAAAACAACGGTGATCATCGTGGCAATAAAAATGCTGAGCATCAGTAAAATCTGATATTTAATGGCGCTATCTGGACTGCTACCTCCAAGAATTTGTCCTGTCATCGTTCCAGGTAGAGTCACCAAACCAATTACAGTCATTTGTGCAATTAATGGATTGAAGGCCGCATTTAAAGCGTTTTTAATATGTGGAAGAGTGGCTTCTTTCAAAGTGGCGCCATTTGCCAAATAATACCTGAATTCCAATTGCTCACGAGTTAAAGATTGGTAATAAGAATTCAAAGCCATAATATTTCGTTCCATGCAGTTCCCTATTGTCATTCCAGCAATCGGGATAAAATATCTTGCAGTAAACATATTGTCCAGTTGAACGGTTAGTTTTAAAAAAAACGGAATCACAATAATGATACTTGCCAGTATTGCCAAGCTTATCGGAAAAAAGAAAAGTTTAAATCTCAATTGGCTTTTTCGAACGTTGGTAATTGTTGCAATTACAATCATCACCAAAACCCAGAGGATATTTATAAATTCATTATCAAGTTTAAAAAGATATTTCAAATACAATCCAACCAAAAATAGCTGAATGGTCATTCTAATAACAGCAATGATTGTTGGTTTCAATAATTTTGTATTGAAATAAATCATCATGCTAAACGGAATGATCAGCATGGTATATCCCAATAATAAATTAATCCAGCTTATGTCAACAATATTCATTCTGCTATAATTTTATTTTAAGGTCGCAACGTTCAATCCATTCCTCATCATGCGAAGCAGAAAGAACGGTAGTTTCTTTTAAATTGAAAATATAATTCATCACGGCTCTTTTGGAATTGCTGTCTAAAGCAGAAGTCAATTCGTCAACAATTAAAATTGGTCTTTTAAGTAATAGCGCTGAAACTAACGTCATCCTTTGTTTTTCGCCTCCAGAAAGTTCGTTCAATGATTTGGATAAGAGATTTGAATCCAATAAAAAAGTTTCGAGCAATTCGATTATTTGCTCATCGTTTGGTTTTATTGATTTATTTTGGTTAAATCCAAAAGGAAGCAGGATAAAATCTTTCACATTGGTATTGGTAAAATTCAATTCTTGTGGCACCCAGGCAAAATTTTTGCGTAAATCTGATTTGGAGCTTTTTTCCAGTTTAATATTATCAACAAAGACGTTTCCAGTAATTGGTTTTACAAAACCCAACAATATATTAAGCAAAGAAGATTTTCCACTTCCAGAGCTGCCAATCAATGCTGCTTTTTGATTTGAAACCAATTCAAAATTAATATTTTCGATAATTATTTTATCATCGAAACGAACAGAAATATTTTGAAATTTGAGGTTCAAGGAATTATTTTTTGCAAAAATATACTATTAAAGAAACAATTTGTAAATAAATGTTTGTAATCTAAAAAAAATCAATATATTTGCACTCCTTTTTTTAAGGTATTAATTGCGGATGTGGCGTAATTGGTAGCCGCGCTAGACTTAGGATCTAGTGTCGAGAGACGTGGGGGTTCGAGTCCCTTCATCCGTACAAAATGACAAAATGAAATAACTCCGATAGATTTTACCAATACATTCTTTCGGAGTTATTTTTTTAAACACAAATTAGAAAACTATTTTTTATGAACATTGTTAAAGAAAACACCGGAGAATTAAGTGCTTTATTAAGAATTAATTTAGTAGCTGACGATTACCAACCTCAAATTGAAAAAGTTCTAAGGGAGCAACAAAAAAAAGCTTCTATGCCTGGCTTCAGACCTGGCAAAGTGCCATTTAGTTTGGTGAAAAAAATGTATGGTAAATCAGTTATGGTTGACGAAATTAACAAATTTCTTAACGACACATTATACAATTATCTTAAAGAAAATAATATTGATATTCTTGGTAATCCTTTGCCAAGCGAGGAGCAAACTCCAGATGTTGACTGGGATAACCAAACTGAATTTGAATTTTGCTACGAAATCGGCTTGGTGCCAAAAGTAGAAATTTCAGTTTCTGATAAACAAAAATTAAATTATTATAATATCACCGTTTCTGACGAAGTAGTTGAAAAATATTTAGGTGATATCAGAAAAAGATACGGAAAATTCTCTACTCCTGAAACGTCAGAAGATGGCGATTTACTTTATGGCGAATTCAAAGAACTTGATGATGCCGGAAACGTAATTGAAAACGGAATTACTAACAAAGCTTCTTTATCATTAGAATTTATTAAAAGCAAAACCATCAAAAAATCATTGATTGGTTTGAAAAAAGATGATGAATTAACTATTGATGTCGCAAAAGCAACTCAAAATTTAACCGAAACTGCTGCAATTTTAGCAATTACTAAAGAGGAAGCAGAAAAATTGAAATCAAATTTCAAATTCACTCTTTTAGGAATAAGCCGTGTTGAACCAGCCGAATTGAACGAAGAATTATTCGAAAAAATCTATCGCAATGATGCAGTTAAGACAGAAGCTGAATTAAGAGACCGAATTAAAAAAGATGCAGAAATTTCATTCGTTCAAGAAAGTCAAAAGAAATTCATGAGCGATGCAGTTGAATTATTGATTAAAGAAGCAAAAATTCAATTACCTGACGAATTTTTAAAGAAATGGTTATTAACAACCAACGAAAAAATTACTCCTGAACAATTAGTATCCGAATATCAAATGTATTCAGATTCTATGAGATGGCAATTAATTGAAAATAGGTTGATTATTGATAATGAGATTAAAGTTACTGAAGAAGAAATTAAAGCTTATTTCAAAGATTTTATTAATAAACAATTGGCTCAATACGGACAAGAAGCAACTCCAGAAGATAAATTGGATGAAATTGCTGAAAACCTTATGAAAAACAAAGAAGAAGTTAAAAAAGTGAATGATAAATTATTTGATGATAAATTATACAATCACTTCGAAACAAACTTTAAAGTAACTAAAAAGGATGTTACTTATGAAGAATTTGTTAAATTAGCAAGCGAAAAATAAACATTAAAATTTAGCTTTATGATAAACAATACTGAATTTAGAAAATATGCAACAAAGCACAGAGGCATTAGCAGTCTCTCTTTAGATAGATACAATTCTGTTTATGCAGGTTATATTTCACCAACAATCATTGAAGAGCGTCAGTTAAACATTGCTACAATGGACGTTTTCTCTCGTTTGATGATGGATAGAATTATTTTTCTTGGAGTTCCAATTGATGATTATGTTGCTAATATTATTCAAGCTCAATTATTGTTTTTAGAATCAGTTGATGCTAAAAAAGATATTCAGATTTATTTAAATACTCCAGGCGGATCTGTATATGCAGGACTTGGAATTTATGATACCATGCAGTATATTGCACCAGATGTAGCAACTATATGCACTGGAATGGCGGCTTCAATGGGCGCAGTTCTTTTATGTGCTGGAAAAGATGGAAAACGTACCGCTTTAAAACATTCGCGTGTTTTGATTCACCAACCAATGGGTGGGGCAGAAGGTCAAGCTTCAGATATAGAAATTACTGCAAAGGAAATTCAAAAACTGAAAAAAGAATTGTACGATATCATAGCTCATCATTCAAAACAAACTTATAATAAGATTTGGAAAGATGCTGACAGAGATTATTGGATGACTGCTGAAGAAGCAAAAGCCTATGGTATGATTGACGAAATTCTTGAAAGAAAAACTAAAAAGAAATAATTTTTAGTTATTAAAATATTGGTGGATTAAAATTATGGCAAAAAATACCAACAAATGTTCGTTTTGCGGGAGGGATAAGCAAGATACCAATATGCTGATTGCTGGAATAGACGCACATATTTGTGACAACTGTATTGAACAAGCACAGGCAATTGTAAAAGAGGAGCAAACTCTTAAAAACAAAACTGCCATTCCTAAAACAAAATTGCCAAAACCATCAGAAATTAAAGATCATCTTGATCAATATGTAATTGGTCAGGACGAGGCAAAAAGAGTGCTTTCTGTTGCTGTTTACAATCATTATAAACGCATAAATCAGGTAAATAACACAACAGATAAAGATGATATTGAAATTGACAAATCAAATATCATTATGGTTGGCGAAACCGGAACTGGTAAAACATTATTGGCCCGAACTATTGCGAAATTTCTTCACGTTCCATTTTGTATTGCTGATGCAACGGTACTTACCGAAGCTGGTTATGTTGGCGAAGACGTTGAAAGTGTTTTGGTTCGCCTACTTCAAGTTGCAGATTATAACGTAGCTGCTGTTGAAAATGGAATTGTTTTTATTGATGAACTTGATAAAATTGCACGTAAAAGCGACAATCCTTCAATTACTAGAGATGTTTCAGGCGAGGGAGTTCAGCAAGCCTTATTAAAATTGCTTGAAGGTGCCGTAATCAATGTTCCACCGCAAGGCGGAAGAAAGCATCCTGAGCAAAAAATGATTCAGATAAACACTCAAAATATTTTATTTATTTGTGGTGGTGCTTTTGACGGAATCAACAAAAAGATCTCATCCAGACTTCAGACAAACTCTATTGGATACGGAAACAGCAAAAAAGGTGATGATATTGATAAAGATAATATTCTTCAATACATCGCACCTCAAGATTTAAAAAGCTTTGGTTTGATTCCAGAATTAATTGGAAGATTGCCTGTACTTACTTTTTTAAATCCTCTAGATAGAGATACGCTTAAAAGAATTTTAACTGAACCAAGGAATTCTCTTACAAAACAATACATCAAACTTTTTAAAATCGATAATATTGATTTAACAGTAGAAGATGATGTTATTGAATTGATAGTTGATAAAGCGATTGAATTTAAGCTTGGTGCTAGAGGTCTTCGGTCAATATGTGAAGCAATATTGATGGATGCAATGTTCGAAATGCCCAGCAATTCGAAATTAACGGAATTCAATATTACCAAAAAGTACGCTGAAGAGAAACTTCAGAAAACAAATATCAGCAAACTTTCCGCAGAATAACTATTTTTTTATTGCAGTTATTTTAAAGTTTTTCACCCAATCAAAAGATAATATTGTTGGTTTTTTGATGTCATGTGAGATTTCATTTGGTTTTATTACCGTAAACCCCAAGCCATCATTTCTTCCAAAACTATCGTAATCACTAACGTAAAGATTAATTTTATCTTTGTCAGATAAATAAAAATCGCATGAAGTATAAACCGAATCATACTTTAATATGTTCTTGAATACTGTTGAGCCGTAAATGTATTTTTGACCAGCATAAATCGACCAAAATGGGTCAGGGTAACCTGGGCCAAATATTGCCACATCGCAGCTATGAGGGTCGAATTTCGTGTCGTCTAATTCAAATCCATCAACTTTTATTGCATATTTATTAACTTCAGGATGGTTTAACTGAAATTTAATCTTTACACTCATATCTGGAGTCGACGATAATCTTTTAATGATGTCAGTATGAAATGTCATTGTTTTTGCTGTGTCTTTTTCACGACTGATTGGAAATGCTTCGATTAAAAAATAGAAGTAATGAACTCCAGCCAAGGTATTGTTCTTGTAATAAGGAAAAAAAAGTTTGATATTCTTGTCATATTTGTCAAGCATCGTATATTCTTCGTAAACAAATGGTTTACACAAACTATCATAAAGGGATTTGTTGGCTTTTATTTTGTTGCCTTTTTCGTCCATAATACTTATGATAAATTGCAAGGTGTTACAGTTGGCACCATACTTTTTTAGGGGTTCATCAGATAAAATAGGAAAATCTATTTTAAATGAAAAGTCAAATCCATGGATTGAATCTTCAATTTTTTCAGGATTAATATCAAATTTTGTTAAGCTTAGAGGTGAATTGTATTTCTCTTCAACAATTTGAATTCCATTTTTGTTTTTCTTAAAACAAGATGAAAAAAGCAAAAGACTTATTATTAAGAAAGAAAAAGAGATTGCTTTTAAAATATAATGTTTCATTTTTTTATTTATTGATTTTCATGTGTAAAAGTAGTAAATTTGAATTGGAAAATAAATTCTTAGACAAAAAACCAAGAATTGAATTTCAATTGGCACAATTATTGAAAATGCAATGAGAAAAAATCTCCCATGAAAAAATTAGTTATAATATTATCGCTCGCTTTTTTATTCCCAGGTTTTTTGTTTTCCCAAAATTCGAAACGAATCCCATTATATACTGTTCAATTTGAAGGAAAAGAAATTCCAGAAGCATGGATCCCTGAAGTTTGGGTTGTTGAAAAACGTCTTTTTAAAAGCAAACGTGAAGAAAAGAAATATAATAAGCTTGTTAGAAATGTTAAGAAAGCTTATCCATATTCAATCATTTGCCAAATAAAAGTTCGTGAATATAATGATCAACTGTTAAAGATATCTTCAGAAGGTGAAAAAAGCAAAGTAATGAAAATCGCTGAAAAAGATATTAAAAAGCAATTCGAAAAGGATGTAAAAGATTTAACTTTTTCTCAGGGTAAAGTGCTGATAAAATTAATTGATAGACAAACCGGGTCAACAACCTACAGTATTCTTAAAGATTTTAGGGGAACAATTAACGCAGTTTTATGGCAATCACTAGGAAGAATTTTCGGATATAATCTAAAAGATGAATATGACGCTCTTGGCGATGATAAAGAGATTGAAAATATTGTTTTTTTGATTGAAAATGGTGTAATTTAAACTATTTTCCTCGTCCCTGAACAACTATCAAAACTGTATAAATTAGGATTTTGAAGTCTACCGCAAGTGACATGTTTTCGATATAGAGTAAATCGTATTTTAGTCTTTCAATCATTTGGTCTACATTTTCAGCATACCCATATTTAACTTGTCCCCAAGAAGTAATTCCAGGTTTAACTTTATGCAACAAACGATAATGAGGTGCAATTTTCACAATTTGATCAATAAAAAATTGTCGCTCCGGGCGTGGACCAACCAAAGACATATCTCCAATCAAAACATTATAAAATTGAGGAATCTCGTCTAATCGAACTTTTCGCATAAAGCGACCAAAAGTAGTAATTCGGGCATCGTGTTGACTTGAAAGTTGTGGACCACTCTTTTCTGCATCCACGAACATCGACCTAAATTTATGCATCATAAAAGGTTTTCCATGAATTCCAATTCTTTGGTGTGAATAAAAAATGGGTCCTTTTGAGGAAATCAAAACTCCAATTGTTGTGAATAAATATAATGGAGACAGAACGATTAAACTAAAAATAGAGGCGAGAATATCAATAATCCTTTTAAGCGAGGCTTGCCATGGTGGCATTAATTCATGTGAAATTTGTATTAAAGGAGCCCCAAATATGGCATTCATTTTTACGCTGCCAAGCAAAATATCATGAATATCTGGCGTAATTTTAATTATAACATCAGTTGGGTTTAATTCACCAATTATTTTACTGATGCTTTTATGTTCACTATGTTCAATGGCGATGATTACCTCCTCAACTTTGTATTCAGAAATAATCTTTGTTAAAGCTTTAAAGTCACCTAAATAAGGAAGTTTTTCGTTAAATAGATTGGTTGAATGGTTTTTTACGCTTACATAGCCAATAAATTTATTGCCATTTGATTTTGCTTGCGATTCAATTTCATTATAAGTTTCAATTGCATTTTTATCGCATCCGACAATAATAGTATTAAATCCAATCTTTTTACTATGAATCTTATGCGCAGTAATTGTTGTAAAGTACAGGCGAAAGAAAAATGTAATACTAAAATGAAGTAAAAAAAGAACGCCAAATGATTGATAATAATTGATGTAAGATTTTACTTCATCATCAAGGAGAATAGCAAAAAAGATTATGATAACTCCAATAATAGAAATGAGAAGAGTTTGTCCTAATTCGCCAAGTCGGGATTTTCTATATATTTTATTATAGGTTCCTGTCAATAAATAAAGGCAAAGCCAAAAAACAGGAATAACAATCAAGCCAAGATAAAGGTTGTTATCTAATAAAATTTGTTCTTTATTTGGAATGATATAGGAATCTGTTGTAAGTTTTCTATTTGTAAAGAAAATAGCCCAAGCAATAGCTGCAGAAAGAAAATCTGAAATTAAATATTTTGCAACTTGGATTCTTTTATTCATGCTATTACTCACAATGCTATCGTTCTTCGCTTTTAATACAATAATTTTAAATTGTCAATAAATATTTTCGCTTGAGAAACATCAGTTTCTTTAGTCGCTTGAAAAAATATTTTATAGGTTGGGGGGTTGTTTGTATCATAAAGGTACCTGATGCGGTCAGTTAAGTTAATATAAATTTTATTCCATTCACCAGATCTATTAATAACCAGTATATCGTTCATTGAACTATTGTTAGCATATTGCGCAATAACACCAACAGTGAAAATATTATTTGTTTTGTAATTCATTTCTAAAAATACGGTGTTTCCCAATGGAATAATAAAATCTTTAATGCTTTGCCCTTCATAAAAACCGCGATTATTATCAAGAGTAATGACTCCAGAATAAGTTCCTTCGAATACGTTACCTGCGTCAGAGGTCTTTTCGATAATCGTGTCGCTTCTTAAGGTCTTTTCTATTTTAATACCACCATCTTCAAAACCTTCTAACCAGTTGAATGCAGTCGAAGAAAAGTAGTTTACAGTTGGAGAAATATTAATGATACTATCTTTCACTAAATTAAAATTTTGTGTATAGCTTTCGTAAAATGGATATATTGCTCTAGCTCTAGCAATTCCGCTAACTTTAATTCCCGCTTTAATTGTGATTTTGTGATTCCCTTCGTATAAAACAGGAAATGTGGCAGGGAGTTCGAATGCTCCAACCGATTGGTCATCAATATAAACCCATGCATCAGTTATTTTGCTTGAATTTGAACCTTGGTCAACTGGGGTAGTTGAAGTTGTTAAGTTTATTTTATCAATATGAATGTAGGAAGGAATTGTCTCCTCAGGATTATAAACTTCACATGAAGAAAAAAGAAGGGCAAAAAATGTTACAAAAACTAAACTGCAGTAAAACTTGATCATATTTTTTCTTTTACTTCCTATTATGCGATAACTAAAACGAAGAATCGTTTCGATTATTGTATAAATGTGAAAATTTATAACAAATTTGCGCTAGAATTAACTTTTTCAATAATACTATATGCAACTTCAAGAGAACGATATCCATCAAAAATAGTTACTTCTGGAGTGCTGTTTGATGCAATTGCATTATAGAAGGTTTCTAATTCTGATTTAATAGCATTGATTGGTTTAACTTCTGGTTTTTCGAAGAAAATTTCTTTTTGGCCTTTTCCTTCGCCTAAATCAATTGTCATAGACAAAGGATCTGGTTCGCCTTCAACATTTTTGAGTTTTATTATTTCAACTTCCTTTGTCAGAAAATCAACAGCAATATAAGCATCGCGTTGGAAAAATCTTGATTTTCTCATGTTTTTCATAGAAATTCTACTGGCAGTGAGGTTTGCAACGCAACCATTATCAAATTCAATTCGTGCATTCGCAATATCTGGTGTTTCGCTCACAATGGCAACTCCGCTTGCTGATATTTTTCTTATGTTTGAATTTACAACACTTAAAATGATATCAATGTCATGAATCATTAAATCTAATACAACTGGAACATCAGTTCCTCTGGGATTAAATTGAGCAAGACGATGAGTTTCAATAAACATTGGGTTTGAACAAAAACTCTTTGCAGCAATAAAAGCAGGATTGAACCTTTCAACATGACCAACTTGAACTTTCACGTTGGCTTCTTTCGCTAATTCAATTAAATCTTTTGCTTCTTGCAAGGTAGTTGTAAGGGGTTTTTCAATAAAAACATGTTTCGATTTTTTTAGGGCTGCCGAAGCGCATTCGAAATGAGATATTGTGGGAGTAACAATATCAACTACATCCACTGCCTCAATTAATTCCGCAATGGAATTAAATTTTTTGATGTTGAATTCTTTTTCAACCTGATCAGCAATTGTTTGATCAGCATCATAAAATCCAATGAAATCAAATGTTTCGATTTCTTTTATACATCTGATATGTATTTTTCCGAGGTGGCCTGCACCTAAAACGCCAATTTTTAACATAATTTTTTTTTTGCAAAAGTAATTTATTTTTGAAGTGAATGAAATGATTATTTTAGCAAAAAATTTCAATTTTATTCCAAAAAAATAGATGTAATTGTAATTCAAAGAATTAGAATAATATGAATGATACTTTTAAGCACAAAGGATTGAGGAAAAAGCTTGCAGAAGAGATTAAAGCCAAAGGAATTTCAAATCCTGATGTTTTAAAAGCTATTGAAACAATCCCGAGGCATTTATTTTTAGATTCCTCCTTTTTGGAATTTGCATATCAAGATAAACCTTTTCCAATTGGTGCCGGACAAACAATTTCGCAACCGTACACCGTTGCTTTTCAAAGTCAGTTATTAAATATTAAAAAAGGAGAAAAAATTTTAGAAGTTGGCACTGGTTCTGGTTATCAGGCATGTGTATTGGTTGAACTTGGGGCAAAAGTTTTTACGATTGAGCGACAAAAATCTCTATACCAAAAAACAAAAGTTTTTTTGCCTTCGATTGGTTACAATCCCAAAATGTTTTATGGTGATGGTTATGCAGGTTTGCCTGCTTTTGCTCCTTTTGACAAAGTTATTGTTACTGCCGGCGCACCTTTTATTCCAGAGAAATTAATTTTACAATTAAAAGTTGGTGGAATTTTGGTTATTCCTGTTGGTGAAAATGATACACAAACCATGATTACAATTTTGAAAACATCAGAAACCGAATACATCAAAACCGAACATGGAAGCTTTAGATTTGTTCCGCTTTTAGAGGATAAAACCTGAGAATAATATTTCGAGGTGTTTTTTTTTATTTTTGTCAAATATTAATTAGATTTGATTTTTATCTTTGTTATATTTTAATTTATATTTGCAAATAAATATTAAACCTAAATATTAATTTAAACTATTGAAAAATGAAAAATTTAAAAAGCTATCTTTTAGTATTACTTGTTGCATTAATGGTAATGCCCGTATTTAATGGATGTAAAAAAGGTGAAAATGACCCAGGGTTTTCTTTAAGAACGAGAGATAATCGAATTACTGCCAAATGGACATTGACAAAAATTGAAGGTACACAAACAGATGTAACTGTTGCTGGTATTAGTGTTACAACTACAAGAACAACAACATATGACGGTACAACAAAAATTGTCACCTCGACATCTTCTTTAGGTGGATCATCAACAAGTACAGGAACTGGAACTTATGTGATGGAAATATTACAAGACGGACAAATGACTTGGAGCGAGACTTATACAAGTGGTGGGAGTTCTGCAGACGTTCAAACAAGTAGTGGAACATGGGAATGGTTGGATAGCGATAATAATAAAAGTGTTGTTTTATTAGATGGTGGAAATCATTTATTTTCTGGTGGAATTTGGCGTATTGACAGACTTGCTCATGACGAGCTTGTTGTTTTTGATAAAGGGGATTCCAATGATAATGGAAGCACTAGTAATTGGGATTATAAATATACCTTTACTGTAAAATAATTTTATATTTATTATGGAAAGTCCCGATTTTTCGGGACTTTTTTTTTGATTCGAGATGTTAAAGAATTTAAAGCTATCATTATTAAAGACGGTTCAAGATACTGAATTGTTGTCAGTTGAATATCGATCATCACGGTCAACGGTTTTTGATTACAAAGCTGTTTTTTTGGCAATTATTATTGCCCTTTCACTGGTAATGATTGAATACATTGGAAAGTCACCAGGTTATTTAAATTTCATCTCTTTTTTACAAACTTTAGGTTTGGGTGAATTTGGAAAAACACTAAAAAACGCCTTAGAAGTTTCTCCAAAAAGTCAAATTAACCAACTTATTTATTGGGTGAGCATTGTTTTTTCTTTTTATTTTGTTTTGCCTATAATAGTAATCAAGTTCATTTTTAAGGAAAAACTTGGTGATTACGGATTAAAAATTGGAAATGCCTTTAAAGATTACCGCATTTATCTTTTTATGCTGGTTGTGATGATTCCTTTAGTACTGTATTTTTCAACAACTGCAAGTTTCCAGGAGCGTTATCCATTTTACCATTTAAAACTTAACGAAAAACTTTATCCTTACTTCTTTGTTTGGCAAATATTATATTTTTTCCAGTTTATTGGTGTCGAGTTTTTCTTTCGAGGGTTTATTGTTCATGGATTTAAAAAGCAATTTGGAGTATATTCAATATTGATTATGATGATTCCTTATTGCATGATTCATTTTGGAAAACCTATGCCTGAAACAATCGCAGCAATTTTTGCTGGCTTGGTCTTAGGAATGTTAAGCCTGAAAAGTAATTCCATTTGGCTTGGTGTTGCCATTCATTATTCAGTTGCTATCACTATGGATTTGGCAGCACTTTGGCAAAAAGGATATTTTAATTAGCATCTTTTGCAATAATATCCATTGTTATTTTTATTTTTTCTTCTTCATTTAAATTTCCATCAATCCAATTTATTTTAGCCCCATTTTTTTCCATTCTTCTGAACCAGGTCATTTGGCGTTTTGCGAATTGATGAATTGCTGTATTTAAAAATATTGAAAGTTTTTCTCTATTGATTTCGCCCAGAATATATTGTGTCACGAATTTGTATTCCAATCCGTAAAATTTTATTTGTTCTGGTTTCAGTCCTTTGTCAAGTAATGCTTGAACTTCTTCAATCATTCCGTTTTTTAATCTATGAGTAAGTCTCTCAGTAATTTTTCGGCGAATTAAAAACCGTTCAACATTAACTCCAATAATGGTTGTTTCAATTGGTTTCGATTTTTGATATAATTCTGGGAAATCAACTTTATGTGTTGCTATTTCAATCGCTCTAATTACTCTGTTTAAATCAATTGTGTCAGTTGAATTGTGAATATTTTTTATTGAGGTTAAAATGTTTTTTAACTCTTTAATGTTCTTGTTTTTGAGGGTTTCACGAAGTTCAATATTTTGCGGAACTTCAACAATATCCTCGTCGCTTAATGCTGCTTCCAAATACATTCCTGTTCCACCACAAAGAATTGGAGTATTTCCTCGTTCAGTAATTTCTTGATATGCCTTTCGAAAGTCCCTCTGAAATTCAAAAACATTGTATTCATATCCGGCATCAACAATATCAATTAAATGATAAGGAATGTTTGTGTTTTCGATTCGATACTCTTTTAAGTCTTTTCCTGTGCCAATATCCATTCCGCGGTAAACCTGTCTGGAATCAGCGCTAATTATTTCTCCTTTTAGATTTAATGCAATTTGGGTTGCAAGTTTTGTTTTTCCTGTGGCAGTTGGACCTAGTATTGTGATTAATTTCATTTATTTTGTTTTTTGAGTGTTCTCTTCGAACACAATTAATAAATCTCTGATTTTATTTAAATCAGTGATTGAACTTTTGTTAAAATCAAATTCATCAAGAACACTGATGATTTCATTATTTAGGGAATTTGAATGAAAAGTTTTTAGGAAATCAACCAAATTCTCTTCATCTTTTTTTTCTAATTTATTTTGAGCTGATTTTAAGAATTGTAAAATACGCAAACCATCAATTTTGTCGTGACAAGCTTTTACAAAATGCTTTTCATCTTTATTGTTTAACCTAAGTGCCTCCCAAATGTTTCCCTCTTTAAAACATTGCGAAATGAATTCTGACATTGGAGTTTCAATGTCTTCCTTAAAAAGTTTTGAAAATAATTGATAGGTTTCTGAAATTTTATCGAATAAATGATAATCATAAATTGGATAAGATTCCCAATCGCCGTTATTGCCCTTTATCATTGCAGGACCTGTTCCAAAAAAAACTCTGTCAGAAAACCTTGATGCGGGATAAACTTTTTCTTTATTCCAATTTAATAGAGTTCCATATTTTCTGAGTTTTTGTAGGAAATAAAAATCTTCCCCACTTTTTTTTGCTGTTAATCCACCTAATGCTTTGTAAGCCCATACTGGAAATGCCATTGCAGAGCCTAAAGCCGTAAAAGAATATGGGCTGTTTATCCTCCAGAGGTTAATCGCATAATAGCGCATATAGATTTCGTAATGCAGAATTGCTCTATTGGCGTTTTCATCGCTTGTTAAAGGATGATAATAAGGATTTGACAAACCTACAGTCTTTGGATTTTCAAGAAAAATGTCGAAAATGGATTGGAAATAGTTTTCTCCGAAATAGGTATCAGCGTCAAGGCTTACGATGATGTCATTTTCAGACGCATCTTTAATGATTTCATCCATTAAAAATTTTCTTGCAGCACCCACTCCAAAATATTTTCCTTGCCAGCCATTATTTCTCGAATTTTTGTCAAATAATTTGAGGGGTATTTCAGATTCGTTTTTAAGTAATTCAATTGTTGAAGCATTGTTTTCGCAAATTTCTTTTTTGTCATCTAAATCCCAATATTCTTCAGGTTGATTTACACAAATATAAACTTCGAAATTTTTGAATTTTTGAGTTTTGATAGAATCAAGACATACTTTAATAAAATGAAACTCTCCCATAGCTGGTATGGCAATATACAACTTAGAAGAGTTTGACGTTTTTTCCAAAATTACTATTAAATCTTTCTGAATAAGTTAATTTGACTGAACTTTCATTTTTTTAAATGAACCATCATTCATTAATTCAATTGCTTTTAGAAATACATCATCATTATCAGAAATTGTTTGATAATAGGCGCTAGTGTTCCAAATATTTCTGGCAATGGTTCCTTTAAAAAAGGATTTCATGCTTTTTTCTGATTTTGAATATCCAGTTTCATCTTTTTTCACACCTTCTTTCTCTGCGAAAATAAAAAATGCATTCATGAAACTTTCATCTATGTAGAAACTACGAATATAATCTTCGATTGTTGGATAGTTTTTTTTGATTGAATTTCTATTTGATTCCAGATATTGAAGTACAAATTGAGATAAGAGGTTCTTTTTATTTAATGCGGAGAAATAATCGGAATTTTTTGTGGTGTCTAGAGGAACAAAGATGTCTGGCATAATTCCGCCTCCACCATAAACTAAGCGTTTATTTGGCGTGTAATATTTTAAAGAATCAGGAAAATGAATACTATCAGGATGAATTAATTCTCCTTTTTTGGATCTGCCTGATAAATCTTTGTAATATTGTTCAACACCATTGATGTACGGGCGCTGAATGCAACGACCGGTTGGTGTGTGGTATCTTGCTGTTGTTAGTCTTATTTGAGAGCTATCAGGTAATTGAAATGGTCTTTGAACCAATCCTTTTCCAAAAGAACGACGCCCAATAATTAGGCCTCTATCCCAATCTTGTATTGCACCGGATACGATTTCACTTGCTGAAGCAGAATATTCATCAATGAGGATTATTAGTTTTCCTTTTTCAAAACTTCCTGATTTTGTACTATTGTATTTTTGATTTGGACTATTAACCCCTTCTGTGTATACAATTAGTTTCTCATTGTCAAGGAATTCATCAGATAAGTCAATTGCAGTATTCAAATAACCACCACCATTGCCACGTAAGTCAAGGATGAGATTTTTCATTCCTTTTGAATCCAGTTCTTTCATTGAACTTTTAAATTCAGACATTGAGTTTTGCCCAAAACGATTTAATTTGATGTAGCCAATTTCTGAGTTTGCCATAAAGGTAGCATCAATGCTATTAATCGGAATTTTGTCGCGTTTAATTTCGAATTCCTCTAATTCGCTTTTGCCTTTCCTTAAAATACTTACTTTTACAAGGCTTCCTTTTGGGCCTCTTAGCTTTTTGAAAGCATAATTGTTATCTACTTTCGGTCCAACAGCTAATTCTCCATCAACTTTGATAATTTTATCATTTGGAAGAATTCCAACTTTGTCAGAAGGGCCATCAGGATTTGGAGTAACAACAACAATGGTGTCTTTAATAATCAGAAATTGAATCCCAACTCCTTCAAAATTTCCAAGCAAAGGTTCATTTGCTTCTTTGTAATCCTTTTTTGAAAGATAAACAGAATGTGGATCCAATTCTTTGAGCATGGCTATTAATGCTTTTTCAACCAACTTAGCTTGATCAACTGTGTCAACGTAGGCATAATTAATAATGGATAAAGCACTGGCGAATTTTTGGTCAGTAGATTTTGAATTATTATTTTGAGCATAAATATAAAATGACAGAAAAGAGAAAAATAGGAAAGCAAAAATATTTTTGGAGAGAGTTTTCATATAAAATTTCTTTAATAATCTGCGAATATAAGCATTATCTGTAAAATTTCCTTGTTAAATAATGTTAGAAATAGCGGATTTGATTTCGAAATGGCTATTATTTGTGAAAACATCTTTGTAAATTAGCATTTTATTTTGCGCAATGGACAAAGAAAAGCGTCGGGTTTTAAAAAGTGTTATTTTCCCATTGAGTTTTTTGATTCTGATATGGATTGTTAAGCTTATTGAGCATTTTTATCAATTGGATTTCGGAACTTTTGGAATATTTCCTTTAAAAATTGAAGGTTTAAAGGGGATTTTGTTTTCACCATTAATACATGGTGATTTCAAACATATTGGTGCCAATTCTTTTCCATTGTTTTTCTTGTTATGGGGCGTTTTTTATTTTTACAAAGAAGTTGCCTACAAAGTTTTTTTCTTTTCATATTTTGTTACCGGAATTTGGGTATGGCTGTTTGCACGTGATGCTTTTCATATTGGTGCAAGTGGATTGGTTTATGCTTTTGGTTCGTTTTTATTTTTCAGCGGATTGATTAGAAGAAATACTCAAATGATGGCCCTTTCGATGTTAATTGTTTTTTTGTATGGAGGAATGATTTGGGGTGTATTTCCATTGAAAGATCAAGTTTCTTGGGAATCTCATTTAATGGGTGGAGTTGCGGGATTAATATTGGCAATTTTTTATAAAAATATCGGACCGCAGCGCAAACAATATATCTGGGACATTGAGCCGGAGAATGAAGATGAATTATTGGATGAGTTTATTGAAGAGGATTTTGAAGATGGTTCTGTTGTGAAATAATCAATTAAAAACTCTTTCTATCAATTTCTCTTTGAGTGTCTTTTTGTTTTAAAGTTTCTCTCTTATCATAGAGCTTTTTTCCTTTGGCTATTGCAATTTCTAGTTTTGCCAAACCTTTTTCATTAACAAAAAGAAGGGTTGGGATAATCGTAATTCCCTGGTCTTTGATTTTATTCTGAATTTTTCGAAGTTCCCGTTTGTTCAGCAAAAGTTTTCGATCGCGCTTTGGGTCGTGATTATAGCTAGTTCCAAATGTATATTCTGAAATATGCAGGCTTTTTACGAAAAGTTCGTTGTTGTTAAATAGGCAATAAGAATCAACAAGGTTGGCTTTGCCTTCACGGATAGATTTAATTTCCGTACCTGTTAAGCAAATTCCGCAAATGAATTTTTCTAAAAGAAAATATTCAAATGAAGCCTTTTTATTCCTGATTTTAATATCCTCTGCCATTTTTGTTTCTAAGAGAGCGCAAAGGTAGTTGAATTTTGTTAAATAATTGTTTAAAAATTCCGTTTAAAAAGTCTTAAATTTCATTTGTAGTTCGAAATTAATAATTACATTTGAGAACAATTATTATCAACTATATATCAATTTTATGGGAAAAATTTACAAATCATTTTTGTTTATTATTTTAATTCTTGCCACCGCTAAATCATACTCTCAAGATTGTATAAAAACAATTTCAAGTGATTCTGTTACTTTCAATTCCATTAGTTTTAATCCAGATGGGAAAACTTTTGCAACCGGTGGAATGGAGAAAGATATTTCAATTTGGAATACTGAAAAAGGTGAAATTCTTCGTAGTTTTAAGGGACATTTAAGCAGCGTTCTTTCAGTTTGTTTTAGTCCAGATGGTCGTAAACTTGCGAGTGGTAGTTGGGATAAAACCGTTAGAATTTGGGATTATGAAACTGGCGCACTTTTAAAAACAATGAAAGATCATGCAGATCGAGTAAACGTGGTTTGCTTTAGCCCAGATGGCAAAATCCTCGCAAGTGCTAGTGATGATAAATCAATTGTTTTATGGGATCCATCAACTGGAAAAAAAATAAGATCACTTGAAAAACATATTAATGTTGTTAGTTCTATTTGTTTTAGCCCAGATGGAAAGATTTTAGCAAGTGGTAGTTGGGATAAAACTGTAATTCTTTGGGATGTTGCCACAGGAACAATAATAAAAACTTTTAATGGCCATAATAATGGTGTTTTAGCTGTTGCATTCAGTCCTGACGGAAAATATTTGGTTAGTGGGGGTGAAGATCATTTGCTAAATGTTTGGGACATTGCTACAGGAAAAATTTTCAAGACATTGGAGAAACATACCAGCATTATTAATTCAATTTGTTTTAATCCAATTGATAAATCTCTAATTAGTGGTAGTGAAGACAAAACGATTAAAGTTTGGAATATATATGATGGAGTTATGATTAATTCATTAACTGGGCATAATAAAGGAATCAAATCAGTGGCATTAAATCCAAATGGCGCTTCTTTTGCTTCAATTAGCGAAGACAAAACTATTAAATTCTGGGATGTTTCTGATGTGAAATATGCCTTGTGTATTAAACAAAAATTAGCTTCTTACAGCTATATGAACAAACCAAAAGATGAATTTGAAACTACCGAACAGTATAATAAAAGAATTGACGAGTATGAAAAAGTGAAGAAAGGATTAAAAGACGAATGTATTCGTGATGCTGAAAATGCCAAAGAAGTTGGCAAACAAGATTCTTATAAAATGCTGGATTTAAAAATCGAGGCATTAAGTTCATATGACGCCGATAAACAAGAATATCAAATTACTCTTCAGAAACAATCATATTCATTGAAAATGCCACTTGAGGATGCAAAAACTTTCAAAGAAAAATGGCAAATTGCAAAAGTCAAAGCAGTTAGAAGAATTCTTTATGATAAAGAAGAAATGATTAATATTGAAGTTATTCATCCTGTCACCAATGCTGTTTTTAAAGCCGGCATTCAAGTTGATCCTGAAAATGATAAGTATTTGAAGAAGCTTTTAGAAACTTCAAAAGATACAAAGAAGAAATAAAAAAAAGCTCTGAGATTCAGAGCTTTTTTTTGAATTGAATTTTGATATTATTTTGCAAATTTGAAATTCAATCCAACGGTTGCATATGAAACACCGTAACCTAATTCAACAAAAGCTCCAAATTTTGGTTTGAAAAAATACTTTGCACCTACAAATTCTGAAGTTGAAGGATAACTTTTACTTGATGATCCAATGTTTTGTGTCCCATTGGAATAAGGGTCAAGCGCAGTTTCATGATAACTTAAAATATTAAAATGTATCATAATTCCAGCATATAAATCTAATTTTTCGATAGTTTTTGGAGTATAATGATAAGCGCCCTTTACTCCAATAATGAAATATTGGTAAGAGTATTTGTAATAGTTTTGCCAAGTATCAGTGATACCCTTATATCCAAAAAATCCTCCGATACCAATTGATCCCGGTCCTATTTTGTCGAAAGGACAATATTCTGCATTAAATCCAAGGATTGGAGTTTGAGTATGATTCATTCCACTAAAAAATTGAAAATTTGGAGTGTTGTAATGTCCGCCAAGACCAATTCCAAATCCCAAATCAAGATCTCCTTTTTTAAATACTTGCGCACTGATGTTTCCACATGAAAAAATGAAAGCAGAAACAAGAATTATAATATTAATTTTTTTCATAAAATTGAAAGTTTAAGTTTATTGTCGCTACAAAATTAACGAAGAAATAGTAGATTTTCGTATTAGTTTAGAATAAATTTAAATTAAAATTTAAAATTGATTCCAATCATATAGTTTCTAAGTGCTTGTGGATAATAGTAATTTTCTGTATAGGCATTTCCTCCAGAAATATAACTATAGGTCCACCCATTAGATTCATATTTCGTATCAAAAATATTATTGATAATAAAACTCAATCCGATTTCTTTTATAAGTTTTGTCTTAATAATATATGAAATTCTAAAATCACTAACATTAAAAGCATTTATCATCCTGTCTTTATTAGAAGTATTGTCAAGATATTGTTTGCCAATATATTTGGTACCAAAATTTAAATCCAAATTTTTTAATGGAGAATAGTTGAGGTTTCCCCCAGCAATAATTGATGGAGAAAATGCGATATCTGTTTCTTTGTAATTGTTTACTGATTGTGACCAATCATCAAAGTTGTCAATGTATTCGGTAAAATCTTTGATTTTATTTATGCTATATGCTCCGTTTGCTGAAAGAATAAGATATTTAATGATTCGAATACTTCCGTCAAATTCAATACCTGCTCTATAGCTTTTAGAAATGTTTGTGCGAGTATATTCGCCAACATCATTGATCTTTCCAGTAAGAACCAATTGGTTTTGGTAATCCATGTAGAAACAATTAATGTTGAATCGTTTATTCATGCTCGCATTTTTGAATCCAATTTCAATGTCTTTGAGGTTTTCTGGTTTTGGCCTTGAGTTTACTGATGATTGAACATAATCATCACGATTTGGTTCTTTATTTCCAATACTGTAGGAGGCATATATACTATTGTTGGAATTGAAATCAAAATTCAAACCTGCTTTTGGGTTTATGAAATTCAAAATTACATTTTGATCAACACTAACTAAATCGTTGTCGTATCCAATAAAACTATAATTAATATTTCTAAATTGGACGTCAATAAATCCGCTTAGTTTTTTTGTGATTTGATAAAGTCCCTTTCCAAAAATATTGAAATCTTTTTTCTTTCCATTATTTAAATAGTAGTTGTTTTCTGGTTTTGTGTTTGAAGCAAATTCTGCCCAAATCACTTTTCCAAAATGATCTCCATCATAAATGTTATAGGCACCACCAATAGTTAGTTTTAGTTTTTTTTGATTGTCGTAATTGGCTGAATAAGTAATTCCGTAAAAATTATTGTCAAGCCATCTTTGGCGGATCAAATTTGAAGAGGTAATTGTATCATTTCCAATAATTACAGGATTTAAATTATAGTTGGCGAAATCATCATTTTCACGAAATTCTTCGTAATATCCTCTACCTCGAGTATAATGTAATGCTGCATTTACATTCAGATTTTTAAATAGTTCTTTTGAATAAATTAATTGATAATGATCCTGTTGGTAATTATCTGTTTGGTTATCAAAAGTATATGGATTATAGGTTCTGTTTGTGGCCAAAGAATCTTTTGGAACGCCGTACCATGCTTGATACGTTCTTTCTTTACCAGAAAAAATATTCAATTTTAAAATGCTTTTATTTCCATAATAAGAGCCAGAGACATAAAAGGATTTTAAATCAGAAAAAGCACGATCAATATAACCATCCGAATACAATTTTGATAAGCGACCATCAAATGAGAATTTTTTATTTATCAAACCTGTTCCAACTGAAAAAGTGTTTTTGGAAGTGTTATAAGAGCCGTATGAACTATTTATTTCAGCGTAAGGTTCTGGATTTAACTTTAATGTTTGAATATTGATACTAGCTCCAAAAGCTGCCGCCCCGTTTGTTGAGGTGCCAACACCACGTTGAATTTGGATATTGTCAATAGAGGATGCAAAATCTGGCATATTTACCCAATATACTCCTTGAGATTCTGGATCATTTATTGGAATTCCATTTACGGTGACATTAATTCTAGTAATATCGCTTCCTCTAATTCTGATTCCAGTATAACCAACTCCAGCTCCAGCATCAGAAGTAACAACGGTTGAAGGAGAGGAACTAATTAAGTATGGCAAATCTTTTCCCAAGTTTATTTCTTTAATTTCCTTTTTATCAATATTTTTAAAAGTAGTTGCAGATTTATTGTCTGCTTTTGTTGCTGAAATGATTACTTCATCTTGAAGTAATGAGGTTTTTTCTAGTTTAATTGTGACAATAATATCCTTATCAACCTCAATATTTTCAGAATAGGTTTTATAACCAACATAGGAAATCAAAATTTGATAATTGTTCTTTTTGAGTTTTGTGATTGAAAAGCATCCTGAAGCATCAGTTGAAGATACTTGCCATGAATTCTCCAATCTAACATTTGCAGAAGGAATGGTTTCATTAGTTTCTTTATCGCAAACTTTACCACTAAGTGTAAATTGCGAAAATGCAATCAATGGAAATGCAATCAGCATCGCCGGTAACAAAAATAATTTTTTCACTTTTATTGTTTTTTTTTGTTAAACATAAAAATGGCAGAATGAGGCAAATACCATTTTGTTTTAACTGTTTTCTCCGATTCCCTTCGCTGGCATTACCCGGTGCAGGTTCAGAGGGTGTGATCTCAGCCCGTAATATTAAGGCACCCCTATTCGTTTGAACAATGCAAAATTAGTAAATATTCTTTAATAAAATTTTTTTCTATATCAAAATTGTTTTTAATTTTTTATATCGATAAGATGAAATGAATTGTTGATAAAAATAAATAATGTTTGAGGAGTTATTATTTTGTGTTTAAAATTGTTTTTATTTGTTCAATATCATTT
>JACAAW010000046.1 GCA_013377115.1 Bacteroidota bacterium
ATAAATTTGATGTCCCACTTGGTTATGTTAGTTTTGGAATTTATATGATTACTTTATCTGATGGTAACCAGATGATTACCAATAAAATTCTTGTCAATAAGAATTGATAAAATATCCTCTAAATTTATTTTTGATTAAGATTGCGTCTCAACCAGTTGGTTGCTCGCAATGACGGCATTTAGAAGCATCTGCATATTTAGTCAGATTAAAAGAACGTATATCATAAAAGTAAACCGTCATCGCGATTCGCATTTCTGCGAAGAAGCGATTTATTTTTATTGATTCCATCCCGGGCGAGATTGCCTCTCAACCCCTTGGTTGCTCGCAATGACGATTCGAATTTAATCACTGATCTTTCTCAATAATAAAAGAAAAGAGATTCCTCTCCGCCAATCGGCGGATCGGAATGACAGTGCTTTTGAAATTTGTTTAAGAAAGAGAGGGAGCAAGAGATTCGCCAATAACGAATCTCTTGCTCCCTCTCTTTCTCCCAATAACAAAGTAAATGTGTCATTCCGAGCGGAGTGAGGAATCTAACAATAAAGAAATATTACTTTGCGTACCTCAGGTAATCATTACTTCATGAATAAATGATGAATCCCCTGTGCTGAGCGGCATTTGTAATGCCGCTTTATTAATTGTCGAATTTGCAATTCGATTACCAAAAATAATCCGTTTTAAATCCGGTTCTATTCTAGCCTTGAATAATAATTCAGCCTAGAATTATGCTTTTTGTTGAATGAGATTGTTTCTCCGCCAAATGACGGATCGAAATGACAATTTTTTTATTAATTCTAAAACTATTGAAATCGACAAATATTTTCTGCCCTACTTGCTTCGACTCCGCTCAGCAACCAGCTGACTTTCAATCTTAAATTGAAAAATAATAAAAAGATGCTGTCAGGTATTAAAATCTTATGTAATTAGATTGCTTCTCAACCCTTGGTTGCTCGCAATGACGACATCTAGAAGCGTCTGCATATTTTGTCAGATAAAAATATGGTACATAATAATAATAATAAACCGTCATCGCGATTCGCCTTCTTGCGAAGAAGCGATCTATTTTAAAGATTCTATCCAAGATGAGGCTGCTTCTCAACCTTTGGTTGCTCGCAGTGAAGATTCGAATTTAAGCAATAATTAAAGAAAAGAGATTCCTCTCCGCCAATCGGCGGATCGGAATGACAAATTAGCCCATGTGCTGAGCGGCATTTGCAATGCCGCTTTATTAATTGTCGAATTTGCAATTCGATTACCAAAAATAATCCGTTTTAAATCCGGTTCTATTCTAGCCTTGAATAATAATTCAGCCTAGAATTATGCTTTTTGTTGAATGAGATTGTTTCTCCGCCAAATGACGGATCGAAATGACAATTTTTTTATTAATTCTAAAACTATTGAAATCGACAAATATTTTCTGCCCTACTTGCTTCGACTCCGCTCAGCAACCAGCTGACATTCAATTTTAAATTGAAAATATTAAAAAGATGCTGTCCGGTATTAAAATCTTATGCAATTAGATTGCTTCTCAACCCTTGGTTGCTCGCAATGGCAACATTTAGAAGGGTCTGCATATTTAGTCAGATAAAAATATGGTACATAATAATAATAATAATAATAAACCGTCATCGCGATTTGCCTTTTTGCGAAGAAGCGATCTTTTTTTACAGATTCCATCCCTGACGAGATTGCTTCTCAACCTTTAGTTGCTCGCAATGACGACCTTCAAAAAATCAAATCTTCTTTACTAGATTCATATTAATTAAAACAGAATAACCAATAGGCTCAATCCGGATAAGGAATTTTTTATTTTCTCTAATTTCAATTACTTCTCCATAGATTCCTGAAAACGATCCTGATTCAATTCGAATTTGATCACCTTTTTTAAAAATTTCGGAACTTATTTCAAATTCAATTTGCCCTTCAATTATTTTTTGTAAAGTTGTTATTTGTGATTCTGGAATAGAAACAGCTTTTCCTTCAAAAGAAATAAACTTTACAATACCGGGAGTTTTTAAGACTGAAAAATATTCTTTGCTGGAAATTTTTATAAAAATATAAGAATTAAATAATGGGACTTCCACCCATTTTTTTCGATCACTCCATTGTTTTAATTTTTTTTGCAATGGCAAATATACTTCAATATTGTCTTTTTGAAGTAATTGAAACACTTTCTTTTCATTACGAGATTTGGTATAAGCTGCATACCAATAATATTCTATTTTGGATATCGATTTTGGATTCAATTTTTTTTCCCTTCAGAAAGATAATCTACAAAATTACATAAATTTCTCAATACTAATCAGACTTGTAATAACTAGTCAATAAAGAATTTAAATAATTACTACAACCTTTTGAAAATCAATTATAAAATTGTTTATTTTTGCAAAATCAATTATAAAAGAAATTTCTTTGAATTGTTAAATTTTTTTATTAAATTTGATAAATAATAAAACTTATAACCCTTTCGATATGAAAAAATTATATACCATTTTATCCTTTGCATTTATTTTATTCTCTATCAATGAAAGAACAAATGCACAAAGTGTTGGAATTAGTAATGTTGCAATCACTCCTGATCCGTCTTCGATCTTGGAATTGCGCGCAACCAATATGGGATTATTGATTCCCAGAGTTGCTTTAACAATGACAACGTCAAATGCGCCTATTGGAGCTGCCGTTGCAACAAGTTTATTGGTTTTTAACACAGCGGCAGTTGGTGATGTGAGTCCTGGTTTTTATTATTGGGGAGGATCATCCTGGAAACGTATTTTTGCTACGAACAGTGGTGATGCCTGGCAGTTATTGGGGAATTCAGCTACAATTTCCGGCACTAATTTTATTGGAACAACTGATGCAATTGACTTGGTTACAAAAACAAATAACCTGGAAAGAACAAGGATTTTATCTGGAGGAAATATTCTTTTTAACAGATCAACGGCGCTTTTCGCAACTGATCTTTTTGAAGCACAGGGAAATGCAACCTTTCCTGATGCAATAAATGGATTTACCGACCAAGCTGCAGGAAATGCTGTTTTTGGACAAAATTCTGCTGCGAATGGTACATCAATCTTTGGATATAATTCTGCTCTTACTGGTATTGGAACTGGTGCCGGAGTTTATGGAATGACGCTTCAAACTGGAAGTGCCGGGACGGTTGGAGATGGTTCCACTGTTACTCGTGGATTATTAGGGATAACTAATTCAGCCCTATATGCTGCTACACAAACTCAAAATTTGAATGCTGATGGTGATGCTCTTTATGCCGTTAATAGTGCTGCAAATGGCGCGTTAACTGGTACTGCCATTTATGCTAGTTCTGGACAGACTGGTGGAGCGACAATTATTGCTGGTTTACAAAGTTTATCCTATTATTCTAATTCTGCAATTTCAGCCTATAATGCTTCTACTCTTAATACTTCCAAGGGCGTGATAGGTGCTGTTTCACAAATAGATGGTATTGGTGTATTTGGAAATAATTCTGCGGCGGCAAGTACCGGTCAAGGAAATGGCCTTTATGGACAAACATTTCAAAGCAATGGAATAGGAGCAGAAGGATTCAACAGAAATACAATTGGAACTGGAGTTTTAGGAACTGGAAATAATGCAACCGGATCTTATTTAACAAATGGGTCAGGAGGAGCTTTTACTGGAACTGGAACTGGCAGTTATTCATTTGCTACAACTGTTGGATCTGGGACAGGGGTGATAGGGGTGGGCAATAATATAGCGACGGCAATTACTTCAGTAAATGGCTCTGGTGGTGCTTTTACTGGATCAACTTTTGGAGTTGTAGCTTATAAAAGTGG
Source organism: Bacteroidota bacterium (assembly GCA_013377115.1). GTDB lineage: Bacteria > Bacteroidota > Bacteroidia > Bacteroidales > CG2-30-32-10 > Cfx2-01. The sequence goes on from JACAAW010000046.1 coordinate 3,810, forward strand.
AGGTTATACAAATAATACTGGTGGTGGCCTTTTTATAGCTAATTCAACTACTAGTTCTGGAGTTGCAGTTGGTTATCGCACTGGAGGTACAAATTACAAAGTTATTGATATGGGTGCTTTTGGTGGTCTTGTTTCCACGGATGTTTGGGGCTTAAATGGTGATAAAGATAGGAAAATAATGTTTTGTCCAGAATCTCCTGAAGTTTTATTTCAAGATTTTGGTACTGGTATTTTAGTAAATGGAACGGCTAAGATAGTTTTAGATCCTATTTTTTCAAAAAACATTGTGGTTAATGAAAAACATCCTTTAAGGGTTTATGTTCAGTTGGAAGGAAATTGTAATGGGGTATATGTAACAAATAAAACTCAAGAAGGGTTTGAAGTTATAGAACTTAATAATGGAAATTCAAATGTTCAATTTTCCTGGTTTATTAGTGCTAATCGTGCAGATTATATTAATCCTGTTACAAATGAACTTATCTCCAAAAATGAGGGAGTAAGGTTTCCTTCAGCTCCAGATTCTCCTGGAGTTATTTTGAATCAATCTTCTCAAACAAAGAAGGAAAAATTAATCGATAAACCGATAAATAAGCAGCAAAAACTTGTTGATCAAACTGAGATTAGTAAAAATAGAGGAAAATAATATTATTTCTAAAATACAAGAACCCGAACAAATTAGTTCGGGTTCTATTTTTTTATCCCCAAACTTTTCAATTTTTATAAGCTATTTTTTTCTTCTTATCTCCTCTAAATAAAAATTTAAAAAAACTAAGAAAACTTTCATTATAATTTTTGTTTCCAAAGTTTTTTTGTTTTACCTTTGCAGTCCAAAAATTAAAAAATGGACGAATTAATCATTAAAATTTCAGAGCTTTATTTAAAATATGGTATCAAAAGCGTCACAATGGATGATGTTTCGCGGCATCTTTGCATCTCTAAAAAAACACTTTACCAGTATTTTAAAGATAAGGATGATTTGGTTAAAAAAGTAGTTACTTATTATTTAACCAATCAAGAATGTGAGGAGCAAAGTCTTCACAACGATAAATACAATGCCATCGACATACTTCTTGTGATGAGTAAATACCTAGCAAACAAAATTAAAGAAATGAATCCTTCTGTTAATTATGATTTGCAGAAATACCACCCAGAAAGTTGGAAAATCCTAGCAGAATATCGTCACAATCATGTTTTTGATCAAATTAAGCTAAATATGATTGAGGGAATAAAGCAAGGTCTATACAGAGATGACCTCAATATTGATTTGATTTCCACTTTCTACCTTTTTAGAACAGAGAAAGCAATGGATGATAATTTTTTTCAAATAAAAGATTATTCATTTGAAGAGATTTTTAATACGATGTTTATCTATCATATTAGAGCCATTGCCAATGAAAAAGGACTTAAATACCTTGATGAAAAAATTAAAAATGAAAAATTAAATTAGTGTTAAAATGAAAAATGTAAAATTATTTGTATTTGTTTTCATTTCGATTTGCATTTTAAAACTCGAATTACACGCTCAAACTGCTAAAAAAGACAGCGTGTTCAATATGAGTCTTAAACAAGCTCAGGATTATGCATTGCAAAATAGTCCTACAATGAAAAATGCTACTCTCGATTTAGAAATTGCGAAAAAGAAGATTTGGGAAACCACAGCAATTGGATTACCCCAAATTAGTGGAAAATTGTCGTATTCATACATGCTTACCTTGTCGAGCACTATTGAGCAATTCAGTTCATTGTCGTCAATTGGTGAAAATTTCGGAACCATGTACGGAATGTTTGGTGCAATAAATGCCCAAACACCTAATCCTTATATCACGCATATTTTGGATAGTTTGAGTGCCTTGCCTTCATCTGGTGGAAGCAGCAGTGCAAGTACCACAAATGATATGCGTTGGGGACTTACCCTAGATATCACTGCTTCACAAATTCTATTTAGTGGAGCTTATCTTGTTGGCTTGCAAACATCGAAAGTGTTTAGAAGTCTTTCGGAAATTGGTGTTACCAAATCAACTTTAGATTTAAAACAAAATGTTGCCAGTGCCTATTATTTGGTATTGATTGCTGGTGAAAATGTAAGAACTTTAGATTCGAATTACCAAAATACTTTGAGACTTTTAGATGAAATTTCTGCAATTAACAAACAAGGTTTTGTTGAAGAGACAGATGTTGATCAATTGAAAATAGCAGCCAATACATTAAAGGATGCATTGAATTTATTAAAACGTCAGGAGGAAATAGCAAAGAATCTTTTAAAATTCCAAATGGGAATGGAAATAGCTTCTAATATTCAACTCACTCAAAATCTAAACGAATTTGTTGAAATTGACAAAGTAGCATCATCGGTTTTGCAAAAGTTTGATGCCAAAACTCAACCTGATATGATGTTGCTCGAATCGCAAGAGAAATTAATGGGTTTAAACGTGAAATTAAATAAATCATCGTACTTGCCTGATATTTATGCTTATTTTACTCATCAGGAGAATTTTAATGATAAATCATTTTCATTCACTCCTCCAAATATGGTTGGTGTTGGTATGAATATTCCTATTTTCAGCAGTGGATCAAGGAATGTAAAATTGAAACAAGCCAAACTTCAATTAACAAAAACTCAAAATAGCAAATACCAGGTTGAACAAGGTTTGATTCTAGACTATGAGCAATCAAAATCGGCTTGTATTAATGCCATGGAAAAAGTAAAAACCCAAAAAGAAAGTATGGATCTTTCTAAGAAAATTTATAACAGAACTGTTATTAAATATAAAGAAGGTGTTTCTTCAAGCATGGAATTGGCGCAAGCAAACACTCAATACCTCACAAACCAATCGAATTATTTTATGGCTGTTATGGAATTGCTGAATTCTAAAGCTAAGCTGGATAAAATTTTAAATATCAATTAAAAAGAAATTAATATTAAAACAAAATAGTAAAATGAAAAATTTATTGTACGTAATAGGATTAAGCCTTTTTCTGATTTCTTGCGGTTCATCTGATAAAAAAGCGCAGCTGGATAAATTGAAAAAGCAACATGATGCATTATCAGAACAAATAAAAACTTTAGAAACTGAAATAGCCAAAGAGGGTGGAGCAGTTGTTAATAAAATTGTTCAGGTTTCATTAACTGAAGCAAAACCTCAGGAATTCAATCATTATATTGAAGTACAAGGAAAAGTTGATGGCGACGAAAACGTAAACGTTAGTGCAAAATCAATGGGAGTTATCACTTATATTTTTGTAAAAGAAGGCGATAATGTTAGAAGAGGCCAGGTTTTAGCACAAATCGATGATCAAGTATTACAACAATCGTTACAGGAATTGAAAACCCAACTAACCTTTGCTACCAATATTTATGACAAGCAAAAGAATTTATGGGATCAAAAAATTGGTTCTGAACTTCAATATCTGACAGCAAAAAATACAAAAGAAAGTTTAGAAGGTCGCATGTCAACTTTAATTGACCAAATTGATATGTCAAAAATAAAATCTCCAATTAATGGCACTGTTGAAGAATCTCCAATGAAAGTTGGTCAGTTAATAAGCCCGGGATTCACTGCTTTTAGAGTCGTGAATTTTTCTAAAATAAAGGTAGTTGCTGAGGTTGCAGAGGCTTATACTGCAAAAGTTCGTCAAAACAATAAAGTGAAAATTAATTTTCCGGATTTGAATGAAGAAATTGATGCAAATATTCGTTTCACCAGCCGTTATATCAATCCAATAAATAGAACTTTTATGGTTGAAGCCAGAGTAAATCCAGGGAAATTGGAGTTCCGTGCAAATATGGTTGCTGTATTAAAAATCAATGATTATTCTTCGCCAACTGCAATTGTACTTCCTGTAAATATCATCCAGACTTCAAACGATGAAAAATTTGTTTACTTAGTTGAAGAAAAAGCAGGAAAACAAATTGCAAAAAAACAATTGGTAAAAGTTGGGCAAACCTACAATGGAAATGTTGAAATTTTGGAGGGAATTAAAGAAGGAAATAAAGTTATTACTTCTGGATTTCAAGATTTAGAAGATGGTTTGCAAATCAAATTATAATACCATTGAGTTAATAAATGAATTTAGGATTATATAAAAGAAAATAATCATGCAAAAAATATTTAAAGTTAAAGAGTTCAAACCTACATCTTGGTCGATTGATAATAAAATCAGTGTTTTTGTGCTGGCCGTTATTATCTCCATTTTTGGGATTATGAACTATAATAGTATTCCAAAAGAGCAGTTTCCAGATATTGTTATTCCAACTATCATGGTAAATACGGTATATCCTGGTACTTCGCCTTCGGATGTAGAGAATTTAATCACCCGACCAATTGAGAAAAATATTAAATCAATCAATGGAGTTAAAAAAATTACCAGTAATTCGGTTCAGGATTTTTCTTCTATTGTTGTTGAGTTTAATACTGGAATCGATGTTGCTGTGGCAAAACAAAAGGTAAAAGATGCTGTTGATAAAACAAAAAAGGATTTACCCAATAATTTAATACAGGATCCTCAGGTTGCTGATGTTGATTTATCCGAGATGCCAATTATGTATATCAACCTTTCTGGAAAAATAGATTTGGCAAAATTGAAAAGTTATGCCGAATTATTGCAAGATAGGATAGAATCTTTTAAAGAAATTACCAGAGTTGACATCGTTGGTGCACTTGACAGAGAAATTCAAATAGATGTCGATATGTTTAAAATGCAGGCAGCCAGTGTCAGTTTTAGAGATATAGAAGGCGCCATTGCAAATGAAAATGTAACTGTTTCTGGTGGTTCAATTGATATGGCTGGAATGAAACGTTCTGTTAGAATTGTTGGTGAATTCCAAGATATTGAAACAATTAGGAATATTTCTTTTAAATCTTCTAGTGGAGCATTAGTAAAATTAAAGGAAATTGCTGAAGTAAAAGATAGTTATAAAGAACAGGAAAGCTATGCAAGATTGAATGGCGAAAACGTTATTACCCTTAATATTATAAAAAAAGGTGGTGAAAATTTATTAAATGCATCCGATAAAATTAAATCATCTATTGATGAATTAAAAGCATCAAAATTCCCATCAAATTTAAGTGTTACCATTACTGGTGATCAATCTAAATTTACCAGAAGTACTTTAGAAGATTTAAACAATACCATCATTATTGGTTTTGTTTTAGTAACAATTGTTTTGATGTTCTTCATGGGATTGACCAATGCGATTTTTGTTGGTTTATCTGTTCCACTTTCAATGGCTTTGGCTTATATCGTAATGCCAATGATGGGTTATACCATGAATATGCTTGTTATGTTTTCTTTCATTTTTGCATTAGGAATTGTGGTCGACGATGCCATTGTGGTGGTGGAAAATACCCACCGAATATTCAAGCAGTTCCATGGGCGAATGACGATTGTGCAAGCCGCGAAATATGCGGCGGGAGAAGTGTTTATGCCAATTTTATCAGGAACATTAACCACCTTGGCACCATTCTTCCCATTAGTATTTTGGCCAGGAACTACAGGAAAATTCATGCATTTTATTCCTGTTGTGCTAATCATAACTCTTTTTGCATCTTTAGTTGTGGCATATATTATCAATCCAGTTTTCGCTGTGACTTTCATGAAACATGACGAAGACAATGATATGGCTACCAATAAAAAGAAAGTATTTAAAATTACAGGAATCATAATGCTTGTTGCTGTTGTCTTCTATTTATTTGGAAGTTTAGGCTTTGGTAATTTTATTGTTTTCCTTGCTTTATTATTCTTAATGCACAATTTTATTGGGTATAAAATACTTAGAAAATTCCAACACAAGTTTATTCCTGCTTTAATGAATAAATATGAGAAAATTCTTAGGTACGTTTTATACAAAAGAAGACCTTATTACTTCTTAGGCGTGATGGTCCTTTTGTTTATCTTTACGATGGGATTAATGGCTAAGAAGGGACCAAAAGTTGTATTTTTCCCCGGGAATGATCCTCAATATATTTACGCTTACGTAACAATGCCCGTTGGTACAGATGTAAAAGTAACGGATTCAATTACCAGAATTGTGGAAAAAAGAGTTCAAATGGCTGTTGGTAATAATAATCCTGATGTTGAGTCAATTATTTCAAATATCGCATTGGGTGCTTCGGAATCAGCTTTTGATAGGTCTGTTACATCGCATAAAGGTAAGGTTTCAGTAGCTTTTGTTCAGTTTTCAAAAAGAGTTGGTCCATCAACATTTAGTTATATGGATAAAATTAGAGAAGCTGTTAAAGGTATTCCGATAGCGCAAATTACAGTTGACCAAAATAAAATGGGTCCTCCTTCTGGTGGAAAACCTGTTAATATTGAAGTCAGTGGGGATAATTTGGAAGAATTGATTGTGGCTTCAGAAAAGTTTAAGAAATATGTTGAAGAACTTAAAATTCCTGGAATTGAACATTTAACTTCTAATTTTGATATTACCAAACCTGAGGCACTTATTGCTGTTGACAGAGAGCGTGCAAATAACGAAGGAATTTCTTCTGGTCAAATAGGGATGGAAGTGAGAACTGCAATTTTAGGAAAAGAAATTTCTAAATATCGTGAAGCTGAAGACCAATATCCTATTCTGTTGCGTTATAACGATTATGTTAGAAAGAGCATTGATAAAATTCTAAATCTGAAAATCACTTACCGTGACATGAATACCGGTTTATTACGTCAAATTCCTCTTTCATCAGTAGCAAAAATAGACTACCAAAATGCTTATGGTGGAATTGTTAGAAAAAATGTAAAACGTGTTATAACGCTTTCGTCAAATATTTTATCTGGCTACAATGCAGTAGAAATTGTAAACCAAATTAATAAATCGATTCCTAACTTCAAGAAAAGTGAAAATATTGATATTAAACTAACTGGTGAAAATGAAGATATGCAAGAGGTAAGCTCTTTCTTAGGAAAGGCAATGCTTTTGTCCTTGTTCTTGATTTTCTTTATTTTAATTACTCAATTCAATTCATTAATGAAACCAGTAATTATTATAGTTGAAGTATTGTTCAGTATTATTGGTGTACTTCTTGGCTTTATCATTTTCGGAATGGATATTTCTGTTGTAATGACAGGATTGGGAATTGTGGCCTTAGCGGGAATTGTGGTAAGAAATGGAATTCTGCTGGTTGAGTTTACCGATGTTTTAAAAGCCAGAGGATTGAAAACCCGTGAAGCAATTATTCAAGCTGGTAAAACGCGTATAACCCCAGTTTTATTAACTGCAACTGCTACTATTTTAGGATTGGTTCCTTTGGCAGTGGGCTTGAACATAAATTTTGAAACTTTATTTACAGAATTAAATCCTCATATCCATTTTGGTGGAGACAATGTTGCTTTCTTTGGATCATTAGCTTGGACCATTATTTTTGGATTGAGCTTTGCAACTATACTTACCTTGATTCTTATTCCTGCAATGTATTATATTATTTACAATATGGATTTTAAACGGAAACGCAGAAAATTAAAAACTGCAATCAAAAATAAAAAACATGTTGTTTCAAAACATTCTGGTAATGAATTAAGTGAATTGACAATTCATTAAAAAGAAGCCTAAAATCCTTAACTATCTTTAATAAAAACCTGACGGAGTCATTTCGACGCGTCAGGTTTTTATTTTTAAATCCATTTTAAACTCTTTCAGGTTCGTTGAACTCTGAAAGGTTAACTGATATTCAAAAATATAGTAAATTAAAAGGCAGTTAGGGCTTTTTAACAGGCCATATCTCCAGCATTCTTCATTGCAGAAAGCAAATTATAGGCTCCTTTTACAACAATTTTTGATAGTTCAACACTAAATTTTTCTGGTAAAATAACTTCGGTAAAGCCATTGCTTGAAACTCCTCTTTTTACTTCTACCATTAGAAAATCATTTACTTCCTTTCCTTCTTCTTTTCGTTTCCCCTTACTTACAAAAATATATGATTTGCCTTCGAAATTAACAATAGCTTCATTTGGTAGAGAATTTACTGAATTTAAACCGGATTGAACAAAAGCATTCACATACATCCCAGACATTAATCCCGCTGATTCTCCATTTATATTCGCATAAACTTTTACGGATTTATCATCATTAATTGCTCTGCCAACCTGATAAACTTTAGCAGAATAATTGATTTCAGGTTTATTAGGTGAAGTAAAACTGATGTTCTGTCCAATTTTTACGTTTTCAATGTCTTTTTCGTACATCGTTAATTCCAATGTAAGATTCTGATTGTTAATAATTTCAAACATTACATCTATTGGATTTACGAATTTCCCAATATTTACATTTACACTTTTAATATAACCATTGATTGGCGAGTAAATCGGAATTGAACCCGAGATTTTTTCTTCAGTAAAAGTTTTACTGTTGATACCAATTAATGCTAATTTTTGGTCGAGGGCAGCGACTTTCGTTTTTAAACTTTTGTATTCCGAAACTGCCAATTGATAAGTCTTTGTGGAATTCACATTTTCTTTATTCAATTCTTTCTGACGCAAAAATTCAGCTTCGGCATATTCTAATCGTGTTTTGCTTTCCAGGAAATTTTGTTCAAGTTCTATGAAATCAGCATTTTCAACAATGGCAATAACTTGTCCTTTCCTCACAGGACTTCCTTGAACCAAATTGGTTGATTTCACATAACCGCCCATATTTGCTGAAACGCTTACCAAACTTTGTGGAGGAACGCTGATAAGTCCATTAATTCGTAAAGAACCGCTCAATTCTTTTTGTTCAATTTTTCCGAGAACAATTCCTGCCATCTTATACTGACTATCGTTCATTTCAACAATGTTCTCTGGAAGTATTTCGTGTTCTTCCGTTACTCCCTTTTTGCTGTTGCAAGCAATGAATAATAAGCAATTCACGATAATTATTAATCCTATTTTTGTTTTCATTTTTAATGTTTTAAAAAGTTTTTCCTTGAATTTTTTCAATTTCAATAATGGCTTGATTGTATTCTTCGAGAGTTTGTAAATAGCTTGTTTTAATCTCTATTGCTTTATCCAAACTCAATAAGTATTCATTGTAGCTGATATCGCCAGCCTGATAGCTTTTGCCGGAGTATTTAACAATTAAATCAGCTTGAATTAATGCTGTTTTTTCAAAATAGTCCAAACTTGCTTTGCATTTTTGAAATTCTAAAAACAAAGTGTTAAAATTGCTGATAACAATTGTTTTTTGGTAATTAGCATTGTTCTGAGAAATCCGCTCCTTGATTTTAGAAGCTTGAATTTTTGCAGACTGTGGAAAAAACCAAAGTGGAATTGCGATGCCCGCTTGAATGCCTGTAAAACGATAATCAGCTTGCAAATCCTTATTCGACATATTAAAATATCCGATTGAAAATTCAGGCATCATTTTCGATTTCTCAACTTTAGTTTCCATTTTGCTAAGTTCGATTTGCTGCAGTGACAATGAAAATTCTGGATTTTTCAAAACAAAAGAAGTATCAGAAATATTAAAATTCGATTCCAATTTCATTAGCTCAGATTCAGCAATTTCAAAGTCACTTTTCTCATTCAGTAAAAATTTTAATTTGTTTTTAGAAATTTGGATATCTGCATTGGTTTGGGCAACAATAGTTTTGATTTCCATCAATCTGGTTTCAGCAGTTATTTTTTCCAGCAAAGATGTTTCACCTTGCAAGTTTTTTGCCTCTGCAGCTTTTAGGAAATTGGCATATAAACTATCTTGATAATTCAGCAATTTCAATTTCGATTTATTTAAAATCAGTTGTAAATAGCAGCTTTTGACATTGCTAATTAATTCTGATTTGGCAATTTCTAATTCAATTTCAGAATTCCTTATTGCTGATTTTGCCAATTTCGATTGAGCCGAATACAATGATGGAAAAGCAAAACTTTGACTAATTGAAATATTATTGTCATTTACCATTGAATTGCTTTGGCCATATTCATAATCGATATTCGTTTTGCTCAAATCCCATGAAGTTTTTTTCAGTTTCTTTTGCAAATCAACTTGCATCATTGAAGATTGAATGTTCCCATTTTTTTCAGTGGCCTGTTTTATTGCTTGTTCCAAAGTATAAACTTTGCCTGTATTTTGGGCAAAAGATTTTGATGGAGCCAATGAAAATGAAATAAATCCAATGACAATAATTGATGCGACAACTGATCCTTTTACACTTGAATTTTGTCTTCTCTTTCTTCCAGAAAATAAAATGTACAATACAGGTAAAACAATTAGGGTAAGAATTGTGGAGGAAATTAATCCGCCAATTACTACGGTTGCCAAAGGTTTCTGAACTTCAGCACCGGCAGAAGTTGAAAGTGCCATTGGCAAAAATCCAAATGAAGCTACAGCGGCCGTCATTAAAACTGGGCGTAATCTGGTTTTAATTCCTTTACGAACCCTTTCATAAATATCCTCAATAGTTTTTTCTTTTTCTAATCGGTTGAATTCTGCAATCAAAACGATTCCATTCAGAACTGCGACACCAAAAAGTGCAATAAACCCTACTCCGGCAGATATGCTAAAATTCATATCTCTTAAATACAAAGCAATGATTCCGCCAATTGCTGAAAATGGAACTGCAGAATAGATTAACAGTGTTTGTTTTACCGAATTGAAAGTAAAAAACAACAAAATAAATATCAATAAAAGAGCTGCTGGAACTGCAATTAGCAATCGATCCTTGGCTTCTTCCAGATTTTGAAACTGACCACCATAAGTTGGGTAATAACCAGGCGGCAATTTTACTTTTTTATCAATTTTATCTTTAACTTCAGCAATTACAGATTGTACATCTCTTCCACGAACATTAAAACCGATAGTAATTCTTCTTTTTGTACTTTCCCGAGATACTTGCGCAACGCCTTCTTTAATTTCAATGCTGGCTAATTGTTCGAGAGGAATTTGATTTCCATTTGGTAATGGTACATATAGATTTTTTATGAAATTAATGTCATTTCTAAAGTTTTCATTGAATCGAACTACCAAATCAAATCTTTTTTCCTCATCATATACAACTCCTGCAACTCCACCAGCAAAGGCTGTTTTCAGCACATTATTAATGTCTGAAATGCTTAAGCCATATTGTGCAATTACTTTGCGATTTGGGATCACCTGAACTTGAGCGGAGCCAGTCACCTTTTCAACATTGATGTCTTCAACGCCGGTAATTGTTGTTATGGTTCTTTCAATTTCATTGGCTTTTTCAGCAAGAACCTCAAGATTATCACCAAAAATTTTAATTGCAACGTCCTGCTTAGAACCCGTCATTAATTCATTAAATCGCATTTGAATTGGCTGTTGAAGTGTAAAAACTACACCTTTTAAAACTGATAATTCCTCCTGCATTTTAGCCATTAATTCTTCACGGGTACTTCCACTGGTCCATTCGCTTTTATCTTTCATAACGATAATATAATCGCCAGTTTCCATTGGGGTTGGGTCGGTTGGGATCTCCCCAGTTCCAATTTTACAAATGGCATGTTTTACTTCAGGGAATTTATCCATTAATATCTTATTTGCTTTTTGAGCTGTTTCAATGGTATTTGAAAGTGAGCCACCTTGCAAGGTCATCATTCCTGCAGCAAAATCACCTTCTTCTAGTTGAGGAATAAATTCACCGCCTAAAGAATTGAAAACAAAAAGACTTGAAATGATTAATACTCCCGATACAACGACAACAGTAATTTTTCTTTTTAATGCCAGATTCAAAATTGGGAAAAACCCTTTTTGTATTGCACTCATTAATTTATCAGAAATATTTCTTTTTCTTTCAGTTTTTTTGCTGAGAAATAGTGCAGAGGCCACTGGAACATAAGTTAATGAAAGAATAAGAGCCCCAAGTATTGCAAAACTAACTGTTTCAGCCATCGGACGGAACATTTTGCCTTCAATACCAATTAAAGCAAGTATAGGTAAATAAACAATTAGAATAATTATTTGTCCGAAAGTAGCGGAGTTCATCATGCTTTTTGAAGCTTGCGAAACTTCATAATCCATTTGTTCGCCAGAAAGTTTTGTAATTCCAATATGATGGGTTTTGCTTTGCTTTATTCGATGCACCACGCTTTCAACAATAATAACGGCTCCATCGATGATTAATCCAAAATCAATTGCACCCAAACTCATTAAATTTCCTGAAACACCAAAAAGTTTCATTAAAGCAATTGCAAAAAGCATTGACAATGGAATTACTGAAGCAACAATGAATCCAGCTCTGAAATTCCCTAAGAAAAGGACTAAAATAAAAATTACAATTAATCCACCTTCAACTAAATTTCTAGAAACCGTGCTTAAAGCCCGATTCACTAAATCTGTTCTATCCAAATAGGGTTCTATTTCCAATCCTTCAGGAAGTGATTTTTCAATGACTTTTATTTTTTCTTTTACACCATCAATCACTTGGGACGCATTTTTTCCTTTCAGCATCATAACTACACCACCAACGGCTTCACCTGTGGTGTCAACCACAAAAGCACCATAACGAGGAGCTGTTCCATATTGAACTTTTGCAATATCGCTGATTAATACTGGCACTCCGTTTTTCGAAAGCTTTACTGAAATATTTTCAATATCTTCCATGCTGCTAATCAAACCAATTCCGCGAATAAAGTAGGCGTTTGGTTTTTTATCGATATAAGCACTACCAGTGTTTTGATTGTTTTTTTCTAATGCTTCAAAAACCTCGGGAATGGTAATGTTCATACTTTTAAGTTTCTCAGGGTTTAGAGAAATTTCAACTTGTTGTAGAAAACCGCCGTAGCTATTTACATCTGCAACTCCTGGAGTTCCAAGCATTTCCCGCCGTACAATCCAATCCTGAATTGTACGAAGTTCCATCGGTGTATATTTTTTTTCATAACCAGGTTTAACATGAAGAATATATTGATAAATTTCACTTAAACCCGTAGAAATTGGCGCTAATTCTGGAGTTGTAACTCCTGGAGGAATTGCAGCTTCGGCTCCTTTAATTCTTTCGGAAATTTGTTGCCTTGCCCAATACATATCAACCTCATCTTTAAAAACAATGGTAACTACTGATAATCCAAGTCTGGAAATTGAACGTAATTCGATAATATCAGGAATATTTGCAACCGCTACTTCTATTGGAGCCGAAATCAATTGTTCGGTTTCATTGGCTGCTAATGTTGGCGCAATAGAAATTATTTGAACTTGATTGTTGGTAATGTCTGGTACAGCATCTATTGGTAATTCTTTTAGGGAGTAAATTCCCCATACCACCAAAAACAATACAAAAATGCCAACAATGATTTTATTGTTCAGGGAAAATTGAATGATTTTATCTATCATAACTAATAAAATTAAAATTAATTTTTGTGGAAATGTCAGCTCTACCAGAGCAAATAATTGCACAGTAAAAACCTAATCAATAATTATTTATTGATTTAAAAAGCCAACATTTGGTAAAAAGAAATTTAAATTTTAGGCGGTTGCCAGATTGAAAAGAGGATTTCTTTTATTTGAAATACTCTGTATGATGTAATATCTGTTGATGGAATATTATAAAATGCAGTAAATACAGGACTTAAAGCAATGAGTGTATTTCCATGACAACAATTACAAACACAAAAAGGAGAACAGGTACTACAATCATCACTTTTACTTTCGTGACTTTTATGAGAATCAGTTTCAGTCTTTGCTTTGCATTCCGAAACGTTGCATTTATCCTGACAAGGAAAGGAGCAAAGGTAGAAAAGATAAAAAGTTAATATGATTGATAATACTTTCATCAATGCAAAGATGCGGGATAATTTTAATAAATACAAGGAAAAATATATGCAGTAATTATTTTATCCTTACTATTAAAACTGATTTTCTTCTCTTTTAAAAATTAAAAATCGTATTTTTGCAAACTAAATTGATTATTGGAATGGGTGGTGATCCAACATATGATTTGCTTGAAAAAATTAACTCTCCTGCTGATTTAAAAAATCTGAATGATGAAGAATTAATTTTACTTTGCGATCAGCTTAGAGAATTTATTATTGATGTTGTATCTCATCATCCAGGACATTTGGGTGCGAGCTTAGGAGTTGTTGAGTTAACTGTTGCACTTCATCATATCTTTAATACCCCATACGATAAAGTTGTTTGGGATGTTGGTCACCAGGCATATGCTCACAAAATTTTAACCGGTAGACGAGAAGCATTCAAAACAAATCGAATGTACAATGGAATAAGCGGTTTTCCAAAAATGAGCGAAAGTCCTTATGATTCTTTTGGGGTTGGACATTCATCCACTTCTATTTCTGCAGCTCTTGGTATGGCTGTAGCTTCTGAAATGGCTGGAGAGCTTGACAGACAGCATATTGCTATTATTGGAGATGGTTCAATGACTGCAGGAATGGCTTTCGAAGCATTAAATCATGCTGGTGTTAGCAAATCTAATTTATTAGTGATTTTAAATGATAATGGGATTGCAATTGATGAAAATGTTGGGGCTCTCAAAGAATATTTAACTGATATTACCACTTCTAAAACCTATAATAAAATTAAAGATGAAGTGTGGAATATGCTGGGAGCTTTTCCTCGTGGTGTAGTTCAGAAAGTTGAGAATGCAATAAAATTAACCCTAATTCGACATAGTAATCTTTTCGAATCTTTAAATTTCCGCTATTTTGGCCCTGTTGATGGTCATGATGTGTCCCGTTTAACAAAGGTTTTAAAAGATTTAAAAAATATTCCTGGACCAAAACTTTTGCATGTTATTACAGTAAAAGGAAAAGGGTTTTTAAGAGCAGAAAAGGAACAAACAAAATATCATGCACCAGGTTATTTTGATAAAAGAACTGGTGATATTATTGAATCTCATTGCGGAAAAGATCGACCACCAAAATTTCAAACTGTTTTTGGCCGGACTATTTTAGAATTAGCAGAAATGAATCCTAAGATTATTGGAATTACTCCTGCAATGCCCAGCGGTTGTTCATTAAATATTATGATGGCAAAAATGCCAAAACGTGCTTTTGATGTTGGAATTGCCGAACAGCATGCAGTTACTTTTTCAGCTGGATTGGCAGTTCAGGGATTTATTCCATTTTGCAATGTATATTCATCATTCATGCAAAGGGCATACGACCAAATTATTCATGATGTTGTGCTTCAAAAGTTGCATGTTGTTTTATGCCTGGATAGAGCTGGCTTGGTTGGCGAAGATGGCGCAACACATCATGGTGCTTACGATTTGGCTTTTCTCCGCTGTATTCCCGATATTATTATTGCATCTCCAATGAACGAAGAAGATTTGCGTAATTTAATGTTCACGGCACAATCAGAAAATTATGGGCCAATTGCAATTCGTTATCCTAAAGGCGAGGGTGTAATGGTAAATTGGAAAACCCCATTCCAAAAGATTGAAATTGGTAAAGGAAGAAAATTAAAAGATGGAAATGATTTGGCAATAATATCAATTGGACCTGTTGGAAATAATGTTGCAAAAGCAATCGAAAAACTTGAAAAAGAAAATCTTTCAATTGCTCATTATGATTTGCTTTTCGCCAAACCCCTTGACAATGATTTGTTACATGAAGTTTTTTCCAAATTCAAAAAAGTAATAACTATTGAAGACGGCACCATAAATGGCGGTGTTGGAAGTGCTGTACTCGAATTTATGGCAGATAACAATTACCATGCTTCATTAAAAAGATTGGGTATCCCTGATAAATTTATTGAACAAGGCACAAATAAAGAACTTCACAAAGAATGTGGCTACGATGTTGACGGAATAATAAAAGCAAGTCTTGAAATTCTAAAATAAGCTAGATTTTTTCCCAAATTGATCTTCAAAAACAAATTCTGAAAAATGTTTACGAGTTCTTTCTTGAATTTCTCTTTCTTTTAATTCATCAGAAAGCGTATCAGGGTTTCCAATATAGCCCAATGCCAAAACCGTTACAGGATCATATTCTTCAGGAATACCAAATAATTCTCTGGCTTTTTCGACAGAAAATCCTGCCATTTGATGAATATAAACGCCTTCATGCATGGCTTGAACACTCATATGAGCAACGCTTTGACCAACATCATATAAATAAGTTGGATTTGGAGTGTTGGTATGACTATAATTCTTTTTGCCACATGCAAGGATTAATACATGAGCATTTTTTGCCCATGCTTTATTGAAATCTGCGAGAGTTTCCAAAATTTTTTCAAAAGTTTTATTCTCTCCTTTAATTCCAAGAATAAAATTCCAGGGTTGCTCATTCATTGCTGATGCGGACCATCTGGAAGCTTCAATGATCCTTTTTAGTTTTTCTTTCTCGATGTCAACATTATAAAAAGCGCGGGGACTCCATCTTTTTTCTAATAGCGGAAGAATTCCATAAATTGTTTTTGCTTTTTTACTCATAGTTAATCTTTTTTATTATCCCTAAAGGTAAGCATTTTTCGAAGGGTTTCCAAGGGAATTTGAAATATTATTCATCCCATTAACATTTTTTAATTAATTTTGTAATTCACCAAGAGCAATGCTATGTTTGAAAATAGAGATAAAAAACGCACTGAAATCTCATCAATAGGAGAGTTTGGTCTTATCAAAAAAATAACCGAAAACTTCAAAATAAAAAATGCGTCCACAATAAAAGGTGTTGGTGATGACGCTGCCGTTATTTTTGCTGATAATAAACGATTATTGGTTTCAACAGATTTGTTAATTGAAGGAGTTCATTTCGATTTAATGTTCACTCCATTAAAACATTTGGGCTATAAGGCAGCTGTTGTAAATTTCTCTGATATTGCTGCAATGAATGGAGTTCCAAAACAAATTACCGTGGGAATTGCTATCTCAAACAGGTTTTCTGTTGAAGCAATTGAAGAATTATATGCCGGAATTTCAATGGCATGTAATAAATACAATGTTGATTTAATTGGTGGTGACACAACTTCAAGTGTTTCGGGTTTATTTATCTCCATTACAGTTATTGGTGAAGCTGAAGAAGGTGAAATCGTTTACAGAAATACGGCAAAAGAAGGCGATTTGGTTTGCGTTACTGGCGATTTAGGTGCATCTTATATGGGGTTGCAAATATTAGAAAGAGAAAAATTTGTTTTTAAAAATAATCCAGAAGTTCAGCCTGATTTGGAAGGGCATGATTATATTCTTGAACGTCAGTTAAAACCTGAAGCCAGGATGGATATTATTGAATTACTCAAGAAACTTGAAATTAAACCAACTTCAATGATTGATATTTCGGATGGATTGGCCTCTGAAATTATGCATATTTGTGATGATTCAAAAGTTGGCTGTAAATTATTCGAAGATAAAATTCCGATTGATATTGAAACTATAAAAACTGCTGAATCCTTTAAAATTGCACCTTTGGTTTGCGCATTAAGTGGTGGTGAAGATTACGAATTGCTTTTCACGATAAAAATTGAAGATTTTGAAAAAATAAAATCATCAGGGCAGATTCAAATTATAGGCCACATCACAAATGCTGCCGAAGGAATTAATTTAATTACAAAAGCAGATCAGTCAATTCCTTTAACTACGCCAGGCTGGGATAGTTTTAAAAGTAGTATAAGCGAAAATTAATTTAAGATTACCAAAGTCTTTCAAATGAGAGACTACAAAAGTTTTTAAAACTTTTGTAGTCTCATTCCTCTAAATTCCAACCTCCAATTTTGGTTTCTACTTTCATTGAATTTTCTAGTAATTCAAGATAAATTTCTCTTGAAATTTCTTTGGCTCCCAGCGATATTAGGTGTTCTGTTCTCACTTGAGCATCGATAAAATTAAAATCCCATTTTTTTAGTTTCTCAACCAAGCAATAGATTGCAGCTTTTGAAGCATCTGTTTTTAAATGAAACATCGATTCACCAAAAAAGGCTTTGCCTAGTGAAATTCCGTATAAGCCTCCCACCAATTTGCCTTCAAAATAAGTTTCAACGGAATGTGCAAATCCGAGTTTATGAAGTTCAGTATATGCTTTTATCATTTTTTTTGTAATCCAAGTTCCGTCTTCATGCTTTCTTTCCACGATAGCGCATTGCTTAATTACCTCCGAAAAATTGGTATCAAATTTTATTTCAAAAGAATTCTTTTTGATACTTTGTTTTAAACTTTTTGATACTTTAAAATCGCTGAGCATCAATACAGTTCTGGGATCGGGTGACCACCAAAGAATTGGATTCCCTTCAGAAAACCAGGGAAAAATGCCATTTACATATGCAGCTAAAAGTCTTTCAGGTTTTAAATCTCCGCCAATGGCAAGCAATCCGTCCGGTTCGGCAAATTCTGGTTTTGGAAAAATGATTTCTTTTACAAGACGAAAAATGGGCATTTATTTTGGAAGATTCATTTTTATCCTTGAGGTGAGAATATCAATTGCAACGTGATTTGCTCCGCCTTGTGGCACAATGATATCTGCATATCTTTTTGTTGGCTCAATGAATTGAAGGTGCATCGGCTTAACAAAATCATCATAATGATCTAAAACTTGTGTGAAAGAACGTCCTCTTTCTTCAATGTCACGTCTGATTATTCGCATTAATCGATCGTCAGCATCTGCATCTACAAAAACTTTAATATCTAATCGTTCCCGCATTTTAGGATTGGTAAGTATTAAAATTCCTTCTACAATGATAACTTCCTTAGGCGTAATTGGAATTGATTCTTTCGACCTGGCGCAAGTTAAATAAGAATAAATGGGCATTCCAATGGGTTGACCATCTTTTAATAAATCAATATGTTTATTTAAAAGTGAAAATTCAATAGAAGATGGGTGGTCGAAGTTTTTTTTACTTCTCTCTTCTGGTGACAGGTGACCATTATCTTTATAATAGGAATCCTGCGAAATAACGGCAACAGAATCCTTTGGTAATCGTTTGATGATTTGTTTTACAACAGTTGATTTTCCTGAACCTGATCCACCTGCGATGCCAATTATTAACATATTTTATCCTTATTTAATTATTTTTTCGAAGAAGCAAAAGCAAACCTATATAATTTTTATTTAAATCACAAATTTAAAAAGCATTGGAAATCAATTAAAGCCCTTTTGGAATTGCTTCAATCAAACTCCTTGTGTAATCTGTAGTTGGTGAATAATAAATTTGATCTGCATCTCCAATTTCCTGAATTCGCCCATCTTTCATAACAACGATTCTGTCCGACATAAATTTTACAACAGATAAATCGTGTGAGATAAACAAGTAAGTAAATTTTCTTTCATGTTTGAGTTCATTCAATAAATTCAAAACTTGCGCTTGAACCGAAACATCTAATGCAGAAACAGATTCATCACAAATAATAAATTTTGGCTCAACAGCTAATGTGCGTGCAATAACTATTCGCTGACGCTGACCACCAGAAAATTCATGAGGATAACGATTGAACTGAGCTTCTGTCAAACCCACTCTTTCCATTAATTCAATTACTTTTAGTTTTCTGGTTTTATCATTTTTATACAAACCATGAACTTTCATTGGTTCTAATATTGCCCTACCAATTGTGATTCTGGGATTTAATGAAGAATAAGGATCCTGAAAAATAATTTGAATTTCTTTTCGCAATTTCCTAAGTTTAGAACTTGAAAGTTTTGTTACATCATTATCTTTATAGGTTATTTTCCCCGACGTAGGTTCAATTAAACGTAAAATTGTGCGGCCAAGTGTTGTTTTTCCACAACCTGATTCACCAACAAGGCCGAGGGTTTCGCCTTCAAAAATTTCGAAATTAATCTCGTCACAGGCTTTTAAATAATTTCTTTTTTTGAAGATGCTTGTGCTGAGCGGATAATATTTACAAATATTTTCTAAGTTCAATATTGGTTTTTCAGAATAAATCGAACTTAAATTTTGATTTCTTTCTTCATCAGAAAGTGTGAGTCCATTAATGAAATTATTAATAGAAAGCCCGGTATCTATTTGATTCCCATGATCATCAACTTTCAAAAAGTCGGAAACAGTAGGCAGTAATCTCAATCGTTTATCCAGTGGTGGTCTGCAAGCCAACAAACCTTTAGTGTAAGGATGTTGTGGATTTTTGAAAATTTCGCTTACCAAACCTTGTTCAACGATATTTCCTTTATACATCACCAAAACGCGATTTGCGATTTCTGCGATGATTCCTAAATCATGGGTAATAAAAATTATTCCCATATTGTATTTTTCTTGCAGACTTTTTAAAAGTTCGATAATGTTTTTTTGAACAGTAACGTCTAATGCTGTTGTCGGTTCATCAGCAATTAAGATAGAAGGATTGCACGAAATTGCCATGGCAATCATCACTCTTTGTTTTTGTCCGCCGGAAAGTTGGTGTGGATATGCTTTAAAAATTTCTTCTGGTCTGGGCAACATTACCTCGTTGAAAAGTTCAATTGTTCTGGCTTTTGCTTGTTTTTTCGAAAGCTTTTGGTGCAATTGAATAATTTCGGTGATTTGTTTTCCACATCTATAAACTGGATTGAGCGATGTCATTGGTTCCTGGAAAATCATTGAAATATCTTTTCCACGATGCTTGCGCATTTTCTTTTCTGGTAAAGCCAATAGGTTAATTCCAGATTCGGAATTATTGAAAAATAGAATTTCACCTTCAGTAATTTTCCCTGGTGGATTTGGAATTAATCGCATCACTGATAAAGATGTTACTGATTTTCCTGAGCCTGATTCCCCAACGATTCCGAGAGTTTCACCTTTGTTTAATTGAAACGAAATCGAATTCACTGCTTTTACGCATTGATCTTCAGTTTGAAATTCAACTGAAAGATTTTTTACTTCTAAAACAATTTCGCTCATTAATATTTTTTAAAAAAACCCTCAGAAAGCTAGTAACTGAGGGGATTAATTTATTATCTTAAAAAACGGTTAAAACCCTGAAATTTTATTTCAGCTACTTTA
>JACAAW010000047.1 GCA_013377115.1 Bacteroidota bacterium
AATAACAGCGCCACTGTTTTAAATGTTCCATTAAAGCAATTGAGTATCAATGCCAATTTTACCTATGTGGTAAATAATTCGTTTGTGAGTTTTACTGACCAATCCTCATCGGCAACGACCACATGGAACTGGGATTTTGGTGATGGAGGAACAAGTACTTTGCAAAATCCGACACATAATTATGCTGCAGTGGGAACCTATACTGTTGTTTTAACAATAAGCAATGGTTGTATTTCTAATTCGAAAACGATAATGGTAACCGTTAATAATGTTGGAATTATTGAAAATAACAGTAATGAATATATTTTGGAAATTTTCCCCAACCCAGTTACCAATAGCATGAGTATCCAAACTATGCAAAATTCTCTAATAGAAATTACCAATCTTCAGGGACAAGTTATTAAATCTATTCATAATCTTGATAAAACGACTACCATTGATGTTTCTAATTTATCAAACGGCTTGTATTTGATAAAAGCTACTTCAGGGAAAGGTATTATTGTAAGGAAATTTGTTAAATAGTTTGTGCTCGATATAGTTTGAAAAATACATGAAACAGTTTGCTTTATTTTTTTTGATATTAATACCTATGATTTCTTTTTCTCAAAAAGAAGTTTCCAATTGGTTCATTGGAAAAGCTGGGTTAGATTTTAATTGCAATTCGCCAAATCCAATTTTTCCAAATTATAATTTCAATCCTATGGAGGGTTGTTCCGCCATTTCGGATAGTATGGGGGATTTATTATTCTATACTGATGGTTGTATGGTTTATGATAAAACCCACCAATTGATGATAAATGGAGATAGTATAGGAGAGGCATTTTCTTGCTCTGGTTCAAGTACTCAAGGAGCATTAATTGTTAAACAACCTCTCCAAGATTCGCTCTATTACATTTTTACAACAGATTGTGCTGAGAATAAGTTAATGAATGGATTTTGCTATTCAATTGTAAACATGAATTTGAATAATGGGAAAGGTGAAGTTATTTTAAAAAAGCAATTGTTACTAAACAAAACTTGCGAAAAACTTGCTGCATCTCGTCACGCAAATGGATCGGATGTATGGATACTCACTCATGAATGGGGTAATTCGAATTTTTGTGCTTTTCTATTAACAGGTTCAAGTCTAATTACTTCACCAATTGTTTCTAATTGTGGTAGGATACAACTGCCAATAGATACAACAGATATTTATCCAAACTACCCTTATCCAGAATGCGCTGCTAGGGGATATATGAAATTTTCCCCTCAAGGGGATAAAATTGTAGTATTATCGCTTTCAGATTGCCATTCTTTCCTTTCCTATCCTGAACTTTTTTCTTTTGATAATTCCTCTGGAATAGTTACTTATAAATATATGATTAATACTCACGATACAACAAAAGTTTATTATGGTGCATCTTTTTCCCCAAACGGAAATCTATTGTATCTATCAAGTGCATGGCATAACTATTATGGTAGTTATATCCATCAGTTTGATTTAACTTCAAATGATTCTATTTCAATTGCAAATTCAAAATATAATGTATATTTTGACACAACTTATATTTCACCAAATAATACTCCTAGTGCATTGCAAATTGGACCTGACGGTAAAATTTATAATGCCAATTTATCTCAATATTTTAATGTTATTCAACAACCAAATATTTATGGTAATGGTTGCGATTTTCAATTAAGCTCAATTTTTGTTGGTACTTGTTCGGATTACTACATATATTATGGTCTTCCAAATAATGATGAAAGCTACTATCTGAATTCATATTCAGGTGCTTCATGCACACCGTTATCCATTGTAGATTTTACCACTCATGACTCTTGTGCTTATACTCCAATTAGTTTTTTTTGTAATTCAAATTTGTATCCTTATGCCATAAGTTATTATTCATGGGATTTTGGTGACCCATTATCAGGAACTTCAAACTATAGCCAGCTTATTAACCCACAACATACCTATTTAACAACTGGTTTATTTCAAATTAAACTTGTGGTTTATAACGATTATTTAAATCCTTGTAAAAAAGATTCAATAATAAAATCTATTGATATAAAATGTACAACCGTTGGGAATAATCAAATAATGTTGGTTGAACAACTTGTTGAAATTTTCCCCAACCCCACTTCCAATATTTTAACCATCGAAACCCCAGAAAAATCATTTATTGAAATTTTAAGCCTTCAGGGACAAGTTATTAAATCAATTCATACTATTGATAAAACAAAGACCATTGATGTTTCTAATTTTTCAAACGGCTTGTATTTGATAAAAGCCACTTCAGAGAAAGGTATTGTGGTTAAGAAATTTATGAAGGAATAATTTTATTATTACCGTTTTCTTGCCAAAACCGACCGTTAACTTGTTTGAAGTTGACAATACTTTTAAAACGAGTTTACTTTGTTAAAAAACAATTATGAAAAAACTTTACATTTCAATTTGTTTAATGCTGATTACAGCAGCAAGTTATGCACAATGGACGCAACAAAACAGCGGAACTCTTGGCAATTTATTCTCAGTTTGTTTTACTGCACCGGACACAGGACATATTGTCAGTGTTCATGGAATAATACTTAATACAATTAATGGAGGAACTAATTGGGCAGTTCAGCCAAGTGGAACAACTGTTACTTTAATTGCAGTTTTCTT
Organism: Bacteroidota bacterium; assembly: GCA_013377115.1. GTDB lineage: Bacteria > Bacteroidota > Bacteroidia > Bacteroidales > CG2-30-32-10 > Cfx2-01. Next base: position 2,645 of record JACAAW010000047.1, read on the forward strand.
TACTGACAGGGATAATGGTTATGTGGTGGGCGATTCAGGAATCATTCTAAAAACTACTAATGGAGGAAATAACTGGACAGAACAAACAAGCGGAACGACTGATAGATTAAATTCAATATTTTTTGCTGACGCAAATATTGGTTATGCTGTTGGGGGCAATTATATTCCTAATAGTACAATACTTAAAACAAACAATGGAGGAGGTAACTGGACAGCACAAACAAGTGGGACAGTTAATATTTTAAATTCACTTTATTTCCTGAACGCTGATACTGGTTATATATGTGGTATTAATGGAACTATTCTAAAAACTATTAATGGAGGAACTAACTGGATTTCACTAACAAGTGGTACTACAAATGATATAAAATCTATATTTTTTACTGATGCAAATAATGGTTATGCAGTCGGGGGCGATTATATTGGTAATGGAACAATACTTAAAACAGTCGATGGAGGAGCTAACTGGACAGCACAAGCAATAGCAACTGGTATTTTGCTTTCTGTTTATTTTATTGATGCTGATACAGGATATACTGTTGGTATTAATGGAACAATTCTAAAAACAACAAATGCTGGAAATACATGGACTGCGCTTTATAGTGGAATACAATATTTTGCTTTAGGTTCAGTAAATTTCACTAATTCATTAACTGGATATGCAGTTGGTGGCATAGCAGGCACAAGTAATAATGTGATCTTAAAAACTACCAATGGTGGAATGTTTGTTGAAGAGGGTCAATTATCTGGAATTGCAATTAATGTTTTCCCCAACCCCACTTCCAATATTTTAACCATCGAAACCCCAGAAAAATCATTTATTGAAATTTTAAGCCTTCAGGGACAAGTTATTAAATCAATTCATAATGTTGATAAAACGACTACCGTTGACGTTTCTAATTTATCAAGCGGCTTGTATTTGATAAAGGCTACTTCAGAGAAAGGTGTTGGAATTAACAAATTTATTAAGGAATAGAAAAACAATTATGAAAAAAATTTCCATTATTTTGTTTGTGATTATTTCATATAATGTTGTGAACGGACAAGGTATAAAATCGAAAATCAACCCACATCATTTAAGAGAAACTATTGAGGCTAAAAACAATAATTATTTGGATAAATTTCAACCAAACCAACTTGTTCAGGTAAATGATAGTATTTACTACTGGAAATTGGACACCCTCAATTCGGTTTGGAATTACAGATTCAAAACTGTTAATATGGCTTATGATGCCAACTTTAATAATACCGGCTATATTGATAAAGAATGGATTGGCGGTACTTGGGTAAATTCAAATCAAGGTTTTTACCTTTATAATGCTAACAATTACCTTACAGAGGAACTATATCAAGATTGGATTAGTGGAGGTTGGGTTAACAGTGAAAAAGTTGTTCATACATTCAATGTTTTAAATAAAGAAACGGCTACATTGTTTCAAACATGGAATGGAACCAGTTGGAATGACTTTGTAATATATACTTATTCTTACGATTTAAATAATAATTTAACGAAATTTCTGCGTCAGGATTGGAATGGAGGAGTTTGGGTTGACTCATACAAGATAATGTATACTTATGATATAAACAATAATAATACATCCGAAATTTCTCAAAATTGGATTGGTGGTGTTTGGGTTAATCAAGGAAATAAGCTTAATACTTATGATTTAAACAATAATAAAATAACAGAAATAAATCAAACTTGGAATGGGAACGGATGGGTAAATTGCAATAAATATTTCAATACATACGATGCCAGTAATAATAGAATTAATATGCTGCAAAGTACGTGGAATGGAACAATGTGGGTCGAAAGTTATAATAATATATATGCTTATAATGCTTATAATTTGCAAATAACACGAATAATGCAATCGTGGAATGGAACTGTCTGGATTATCTCAGTGAAAGATTCAACAACTTACGATTCGAATAATTTTCTTAATCATGAAACCATATTTGCCTTTGAGAATAATGGCACTCAAATAAATACTGGTGATAGCGTTCAATATTATTACCATACCGCAACAGGAATAAATGATCTTGGGGAACAAATAGGATGCATTTACATTTTTCCCAACCCAACCACCAATTATTTAACCATAGAAACCCCAGAAAAATCATTTATTGAAATTTTAAGCCTTCAGGGACAAGTTATTAAATCAATAGATAATGTTGATAATATGACTACCATTGACGTTTCTAATTTATCAAGCGGCTTGTATTTGATAAAAGCTACTTCAGAGAATGGTGTTGGAATTAAGAAATTTATGAAGGAATAATTCCATGAAATTGAACTAATTGCCGCGAATTAATGATTTTGAAAAGTAGAAAAATAAAAATTTTCCTTATTATTTTATTCTTAATCGGCTGCTCCTTTGGTGCATTTTGTATCGTTTATAAACTTGCTTTTACAAACCAAGCGGATTGTTCTTTAGCTCCAAATAATAATAGATTCAAGAACCTCTTATCTAAAATTCCTGCTGAGGAATTATTAAAAGCAATTGATCCCGATGATTCTCTTTTAGAAGTGAAACGCAAAATGTTGATTGGGAAAATCATTCCCAATACTGATGATTCAACTCTTTTAAATTTGTTTTATGGTAGTTGTTTCTTGGCTGGAGATAAATATGAATTCAATTGGGGTCCACAAATTTGGGATCAGTCAGATTCGGTTTATATGAAGGTGGAGCAACGACTTGGCGATGATACCACTCAGATAATTTATATCAGAGGCGAAATGGCTATTACTTGTGTAATGCACAATTTTTTTAACGAATCGGCAATTATTCTAGAAAAAGTAGAAAATGGATGGAAAATAAAAGATTGTTATATCGATATGCAATTAATAGATTATGAGTCCATTGAAATTGCTGGTAAATTTGACAATCATTTTTTATTGAGATACGAAACCGCCGGCATATATGCAGGAGGTGTTGGCTTTGGTGATGTTCAATATACATTAATGCCACGTAATAGTTTTGAAGGTCCATCGATAACTTTTATTTTAAGTAGTTCGAATGGCGCCACCGATCGTTGTGAGCAATATTCAAAAGATGGCAAGGTTGATTATGTTTTTAATAAAAAAATGAATTGCTTGATATTTGATTATAAATTTAAAAGGTATAGTGTCAATTGCGATAATACAATCCAAACCAATGATTCAATTTACCAGAGATGGTATATGAATGCCGACACTTCTTTTTTAGGTAAAGGCAAACCTATTGCTGACTTTGGTGATGAAATTGGAGAAAATGTCAACCTTTCGAAATCGGAAATATATAAACGATTGCAAACTAAGAAATAATTGTATTTTCACTTTTTATTTAAGAATAATTTATTTTATGAGAAAATTTTCAATTTCGTTTTTATTCTTGATGCTCTGTAGCAATTTATTTTCACAGCAGCTGAAAACTTATAACACAATAGTTGGTGATTCTTCTGATTTTGAGAATATTTGGATTTCATTAAATGGTGGTTGCAGTTTAAGTTGTGCCATTGGATGGAGGTTGAGTGCCACATCGGCTTTACCAAATAAAGACAGTATTTCTTACAATGCCGAAAATATGAATGATGGAGATAGCAGCACTGCATGGGTTGAAGGCAAAAAAGATTACGGAATTGGGGAGAAGATCATTATTAAATTTGATTCAGGTGCCGCCACACATCAAATTCCATTTGATGGCATACAATTGACCAATGGCTATGCAAAAACTAAAACTATTTGGGAAAACAATTCCAGAGTGAAGCTATTTAAAATTTATTTGAACGGAAAACCCCAATTCTTATTAAAACTTCAGGATTCATTTTTTCCACAGAGGATTAATTGGGGAAGGAATTTTGCAATAAATGAAGGCGATGTTGTAGAGCTGGAAATAATGGATGTTTATAAAGGAAAGAAATGGAAAGATACTGCCATCTCTGATTTATCATTAATGGGAGCACATTAATTCTTTTTTTGTTTTGAAACAAACTTTATGGATTGTAATTTTACAAAACATTAAAAAATAAATCATGAAACAAATATTTATCATTATAGTTTTATTCACTTCCTTATCAGGCGTATTTGGACAAAATGATGCCTTGAAAAAAATTGAAGGCTCCATAAATGAAAAACTGCAAAAATATTCCAATGAAGGGGCAAGTAATTATTGGCAAATAAAAATACTTGAAAATGGCAATATTGAGGAGAATTACGGATCACAAATTTTGTCATATAACTTTAATGATATTGATAGCATTAAGTATTTATTTGAGGATGAAAAGCACATCGTTCGGATCTGCTGTCGTGGTAGCCTAAATTGTATTACAAATAGTATTGGGGCAGAAGTAGATGAACCTGAAAAATGGGATTATATGAGCTTTGTTTTAATTTCAAAACTTGAAGCAGAAAATCTGATTAAGGAATTAAATAAACTGAAACTAATCATCCCCCAAAAATAGGTGAATTATTAGAATAAGGTTTGTAATCAATCGCATTAATAATTAAATTTCTAAAATATTCCTTTGTTATTAAAGGATGTTTTGTGCCAAAAACTCCAGAAAATCTTCTTTCTTTCTACGCGAAACTTCAATGTGAGTGCCATCACTCATTTCAACAAAATTGCTATCTCTTGTATGATACTTAATAATATGCCGTACATTTATCAAATGTGATCTATGAATTCGAAAGAAACTATTATCCTTTATCATTTCTTCAAGCTCACTTAAATTTTTTGAAATCATTATGGGTTTTTGACCAGCAAAAAATACATGCGAATAGCTTGTTTCAGCTTTAGCATAAATAATATCCTGAATACTGTAGTAAACGATTCCATCATTAATGGAGAACCCAACTTTTCTTTTATTCAGGAAATCGTAATCATAGCGCCTCTTATTTGATTTGTTTTCAAAAAAAAGACTTTTTAGTTGATGCTTTTTAACTTTATCAACAGCATTAATCAATTCAATTATCGAAATTGGTTTTAGGATATAGTCAGTTGCCTAAGCTTTAAATGCTTCTAAGGCTTTATCGTTATGAGCAGTAACAGAAATAATTTCAAAATCTTTTTCGGGTAAGGTTTTTAATAGCTCAAACCCATTCAAACCAGGCATGTCAATATCTAAAAAAAGCAAATCTGGCGGATTTTGTTTTATTAATTTAATCCCTTCAGCTGGCGAATTTGCAGTTCCAATTACAAATACATCTTGGCAGTATTCGGTCAGTAATGACTTTAGAACTTCGATACTTTCTGTTTCATCGTCAATTATAATCGATTTTAGCATTTTTTGGAATGTTTTATCGGACAAAGTTATTAAAATGGAATAGGATTCATTGATTTATGATTGAAAATGGTGCAATTTGGTTTGAAGACATACACAATAGTCCAATAATTGACATTTCAAACTTCACAAATGGAATATTTTTATGACTGTAAAACAAAAAGACAGAAACTGGACAACTAAAATTGTTAAAGAATAATACCAGAATCGCTACCAAGAAATTTGAAATAGGAAAGTTTTCAAGCTTCCTAAAAAGTTTTGTGGTTACAGAAAGTTTTGTTCTCCTTTTGAACATTTTATCGAAAAAAACACCCATCGCAAATCTGTAAACTTTTAATGCCGATGAACTATTTTAGATTATTTATATCAAAATATTTTCAGACCCAGTTCGCGCCATTTATTCACTTCATTATTTATATTTTGGAGTTATGGAAGCCACAGTATAAGCAATTCCGCTTTAATTAATTGTTGGTTTGCAATTCAACTCAGAATGAATGAAAATTAAAGCATATTCGGTGCATACTAAATGAATCCTAATTTTGATGCATATTTAATTGCTTCGATTGCATTATCAGCTTGTAGTTTTTCAAGAATTCTTTGTCGATGTGTATTAACCGTATTCACACTGATAAATAATTTGTCTGCAATTTGCTTGCTTATAAGTCCTTTAGAAATTAGTTGAAGTATTTCGGTTTCACGCGCAGTGAGCATTGCTTCCTTATTGGGAGGTGGAAATTTGTATACTTCTCCTTTAAGGATATCAATTAAACGGCTTCTGAATGGAGCATTTTCATTTTGATCTGGAGAAATATCCATTATTCCCATTGCTAACCAAACATTTCCATGCAAATCAGTTTCGAGACACATTTGTTGCTCAATAATTCTGACGTATTTTCCTTTTTCATTGAGTATTCGGTATTCATTGATGAGCTTTCCTTGTTTGCGATGTTCCAATGGCAAAGAAAAACCATAATGAAGAAAATACAATCCGGCTTCTATTAGTTGCGGATAGTCTTCAGGATGTATTCTGTTATCAATATAGTCTGTTTTTCCTTTTGCTTTTTCTAAATCAATATTTAATATTCTTGAAATATTATTGGAAATGAAAACATGCTGCCTTTTAAAAAGATCAAATATCATAATTGCACTATTACTCATTTCGTCAATCTTTTTGAGATAAGGAATTTGCTTTTCTAAAATACTGTAGTCTAAATCTTCTTCAATGAATTTTTGAGAATTTAGCAGAGCATCATATTTTAACAATATTCTTTCTAATTTGTTTTCCATAAAAAATACTTATTTATCAGTATTGTGCAACATATAGTTTGTTTGTTCATTTGTACAAAACTAAAACTTATTTTTATGAAAGCCATATATTTATTTCTATTAATGTTAATTGCTAGTATTTTAAATGCACAGAACATAAGCCAAACTATTAAAGGAAAAGTTGTTGACAAAGAAACTCAATCACCATTACCCGGGGCTGCAATCGTCGTCTTAAATTCAAATCCATTGATCGGTGCTGTTTCTGATATTGATGGTATATTCATTATTAAAAATGTTCCAATCGGTCGTTATAATCTTAAAATTAGTTTCATTAGTTATGAACCAGTAGTAATTAATGAAGTACTTGTAAGCTCAGGAAAAGAAATTGTTCTGAATACAGAACTTATAGAATCGGTAAAAACAATTAATGAAGTAGTTATTAAAGCAAATAAAAGCCAGCCATTAAATTCAATGGCTACTGTAAGTTCTAGACAGTTTAGTGTTGAAGAAACTAGTCGGTATGCTGGTGGACTTGATGATCCAGCTCGTTTAGCTTCATCATTTGCAGGAGTTTCTGGCAATTTGTCAACAAATGGAATTGTAGTAAGAGGAAATGCTCCAACAGGTTTATTATGGCGAATGGAAGGAGTTGAAATATTCAGCCCAAGTCATTTTGCCAATGTAAGTTCCTTGGGTGCTGGTGCAATAACGGCAATAAGTAGTCAAATGCTTTCAAACTCTGATTTTTACACAGGAGCATTTCCCTCAGAATACGGTAATGCATTGTCTGGTGTATTCGATATAAAATTGCGTACGGGTAATAACGAAAAATATGAAAACACGCTACAGCTCGGAATTGTTGGAATAGATGTTTCTTCGGAAGGTCCATTTGTTAAAGGTAAACAAGCATCATTTTTGTTTAACTACCGGTTTTCAACGTTAACATTGCTAGCTCCTATATTACCACCTGAGATGGGCAAATTAAGATATCAAGACCTTTCATTCAAACTGAATTTTCCAACAAAAAAAATGGGAACTTTTTCTATTTGGGGAATAGGTGCCATGGATTATCAAGGACGGGATGCAATAAGCGACTCCTCGTTATGGCAGTCAGATGTTGATAAAGAACAATACAATACAGATCTTTTTATGAGTGCTTTAGGTTTGAATCATAAGATATTAATAAATAGTAAAACTTATATCAATACCTCCATCACCCAAACTGGAAACGGACTTTTATTAAAAGGAAATGAGTATAACTACAATATGTCTCTTATCCCAACAAGTTATATTGAAAACAATAAATGGAAATATACAATTTCAAGTTTTATCAATCATAAATTTAATGCAAAGCATACCAATAAAACTGGTGTTATAATAGACCGTTTACAATATGATATGAATATTCAAAATGCTGATAGTGGGCAGGTGGCTTTAACTTCTTTTGTAAATGCCCATGGTTATAGCTATCTTATTCAGGCTTTTTCACAATCAAAGTATAATATTACGAATGCATTAATTTTGAATATTGGAATCCATTCACAATTATTTGCATTGAACAATCATTATACGATTGAGCCACGAATAGGAGTGACATGGAATTTTAGTCCTTTGCAAACACTTAGTATTGCTTATGGTTTGCACAGTCAGTTGGCACCCTTAGATTTTTATTTTGTTCAACAAAACTCAATTTCGGGAATTATAGAACCTAATAAAAAACTCGATTTTTCTGAAGCACATCATTTAGTCATTTCTTATGAAATAAAATTAAATGAGCACACTCACTTTAAAGCAGAACCTTACTATCAAAAACTATTCGACATGCCCGTAATTCCAAATTCATATTATTCTCTTCAAAATCTTGAAAATACGATGTATTTTAATAATACACTTGTAAATAAAGGCAAAGGAAGAAATATTGGTATTGATTTAACCTTTGAACGGTTTTTAAATAAAGGTTATTACTACCTTGTAACAGCTTCAATATTCGACTCAAAATATTGGGGAGGTGATGGTATAGAGCGAAATACGCGTTTTAATAATAAGTGCGTTATAAACCTTCTAGGAGGTAAGGAATGGAAAGTTGGTAAAAGCAAAAACAATATATTAAGTTTAAATGGAAAATTAAACTTGATGGGAGGAGAGTATATGAATCCAATAAATATCGATGCAACTTATATGGCTAATGAGATCGTTCAAGATACTTTAAATGCATTTACACAAAGAAAACCATTTGCGAAAGTACTTTCATTTTCCGTTTCCTACAGAATAAATAAACCAAAACATACCAGCATTTGGGCTTTGAATTTTATGAATGCTTTGTTCTATAAAGAACTTAATTTCTATTATTTTGACAAAACTTCGAATTCCATTAAAAAAGATGTTAATGAATTAGTAATTCCAAATATTAGCTATAAAATTGAATTTTGATGAATTGTATTCAAATAGTAAATTACCACGATTAATCAGAATAAGCTATTCTACTATAATCTATATGAATCGACTTTTTTGTATAATTTATGAATAAAATCATGGATCCAATCTTATAAATTTATTAGGATTTTCTTTCGTAAAATAAAAAATATTTTATTTTTGTAAATTGTATAATTAAAAAGATTAAAAATGAATAATTTAAAAATTTTAGTTCTCATAACTACGGTATTATTACTAAGTAGTTGTAATAGTGATGAAGACAAAGTAAAAGAAATTTCGAAAGAAGGATCCATAGAAACTGTAATTTCAGTTGAGCACCTCGATTCAATTCATGATATCCTTTTAACAACAAACAAGGTTTGGATTAAAGGAAATGAATATAAAAGTATTGTGCATTCCGATACTATCCCATTTTTAGGAACAACTTCTCAAGAGGCTGAAAATAGTGATGGTGCTACCCAAAATGTATACTTAAAGAAAGATTATGAAGTTTATATTACCGTTAAATAATCTGATATGAAGAAGTCGAAAATTATACATTTAGTTCTTATTTCTGCTGCATTTGCTTCATGTACCCAGCAAAAACCAAAAAACGAAAAAAAAGTTTATATGCGATCTGATACTACTGCAGGTTATTCTCATATTTTAGGACCAGCTCTTTGGTATTATGCATTTAGACCTTTTGGGATTTATAATAATGGAAGTTATCAAAGAGCAGGATATTATTCTTCAGCTATTTCCGAAAGAGCAAATGTAGGTTCAAACCCATTTAAAGGTTCGGTTGTTAGAGGTGGTTTTGGTAGTAGCACATTTCATGTTTCATCTTAAATAGAAATGAAAAGACATAAAATAAATCCCAGAGAAAACTGGCAGGAGAAAGTTGAGAAAATTGGATTCGGATTTCATACAGCAGATTCACTTTATTGGGACGAATCGGTTTATTATGAATTTTCGATGGAGGAAATTCATACAATTGAAAAGGCCACCTATAAACTTTGGGATAAATGTCTTGAAGCCGTGCAATACGTTATTGATTGTAAACTTTATAAGAAATTTCACATCCCCGAATGGTTTATACCTCATATTGAAGAAACTTGGAATAATGATGCACCCGCAATTTATGGTCGTTTCGATTTTTCTTTAAAAAATGGAGTTCCAAAACTATTGGAATTTAATGCAGATACACCAACTTCCTTATTCGAGGCTGCAGTTGTTCAGTGGTATTGGTTGCAGGATTTCGATTCCTCTAAAGATCAGTTTAATTCGATGCACGAAAAGCTGGTTGAATATTGGAAATATCTTAAAAAATATCTTTATGATTATACCTTACATTTTACTTGTGTTAAGGATAATCTGGAAGATCTTACAACAACTGAATATTTAAGGGATTGCGCTATTCAAGCAGGATTTACTACAAATTTTGTTTTTGTTGAAGATATCGGTTGGTCTTCTGAAAGAAAAGAGTTTGTTGATTTAAATAACTATTCAATAAAAAATATTTTTAAACTATATCCTTATGAATGGCTGGTAAATGAGGACTTTGGTAAGAATATTATCCTTGATAAAAATAAAACCTATTGGATAGAGCCAAGTTGGAAAATGCTGCTTTCAAATAAAGCAATACTACCAATACTTTGGAGTTTAAATAAATATGACGAAAATCTCTTAGCATCTTATTTCGATGATGAAAAATTTATGTTGGAGAATTCCTATGTGAAGAAGCCCTTACTTTCCAGAGAAGGCGCAAATATTTCAATTGTTAAAAATGGTGAAGTTATTTCTGAAACCGATGGAGAATATGGCGAAGAAGGTTTTATTTATCAGGAATTATGCGAATTGCCTGAATTCAATAATAATTATCCTGTAATTGGTAGTTGGGTTATTGGACAAGAAGCTGCAGGAATTGGGATAAGAGAAAGTGATTTGCTAATTACCGGAAACTTAAGCCGTTTTGTTCCCCATTTAATTGATTAACAGAAAAACCCTCGGCAAATTGGGTATTAAATCAGCCCAGCTCTGCTGAATTTATTCACTTTATTAATTAATATTTTTGGAGTTTATGTAAGTCAAAGCATAAACAATTCCAACATAATAAATTGTTGAATTTGAAATTCATGGCAGTTTGCCAAGGCTTACTTTAATAATTTGAAATAACAAAGAAATTTCCTTCTTCCTTTGATAATAAAATTTGGAATTAATCGAATCAAGAATTAAATTTGTGAGGCGATTTTGAAGTTTATTAAAATTGACTCAGAATTGTCAATTTATTGAAATTGAATAATTTTTAAAGTTTTAAGAAAAAAATACAATGAAAAAAAAATTCCTTAGGATTTTTCTGGTTTTAGGTGTTACTCTTTTTGTGAGTGTTTTTCAAAGTTGTGATAAACAACATGCAAAAGATTTATCAGGAATCTATAATTGCCAAGTACATTATTTGTATTGGGATATGATGCCAACGAATAAAGATACAACTTATAATGAAAAATTGGAAGTCTTACAAGACGGAAAATATATTAATGTTCTGAATTATAAAATTCACATTGATTCTTTATGGAATGGGAAAGAATATTATACCGGTTATATTCACGATTTTTTTAAAGTGAAATTTACCAACGATAGTTTATACGCAACCCGAAGCAGTGGCGGTTTAGGAGGAAATGCCTCTTGGACTTATAAAGGAAATAAATAAAAGAAAAGCAGATAATTTCCATTAATTATTTTTCAGCTATTTTTTTTGTAAATTGCACTGAAATATTGATTCGAATGCAATTTTAAATGAGAACCTTTATAATAATTTTATTTGTACAGATTTTAACGTTCGAATTATGCTTTGGACAAGAATCCATTGATACAAGCAGAACTCATAATCCGATGTTTGGATTTTATTTGGGTTACTTAACTTCACGAAATATCGACGATTCAAAAAACAACCCTAACCACAGTTATGATTCAAAAAATATGACTTTGGATTGTACACTAAGACCAGGTTTTAATTTGGGTTTTTTTATTTCAATAATAAACTGGAAGCATTTTTCTCTAGAGCCAGAACTTAATTATAGTTTAAGCTCACAAAAAATAAAATATCACAGTCATAGTGCTTCTCCATCAGGTTCAAATAATAATACCTATGCTGATTATTCAATGTCGACTTCGTTCTTACAAGTTTCAATTTTACCAAAATTTAAATTTGGCAAGCGAATAAGATATTATATTGGTATCGGACCCTTTTTTAATTCACCAAAAAGTTATTCGGTAAAAGGTCAAATTGAATCGGAGGGTCATGGAGTGTCAACAATTTTTATTAATGACTCCATTGGCACAGTGTTTATTAATCCTTATTATCATGAGATATTAAAGGATAATGCAATTAAAGTTGATTTAAAATCAACTCAAGGTTTTTTAATTAGTACCGGATTTTACCTTCCCAAAAAAAACAATCTTTTTGGGTTAGACTTAAGGCTATATTATAGCAAAGAGAATCAAGTTGAATTTATTAAATCATCCTATATGTTTTTAACTTTGAATTTAACCTATCAATTGAAACCAAAACGTAATGTAATGTGAGGTAAACTCAATCAATAAAATAATATGAAGAAAGATTTTTTAACAAAGCTATTAATTACAATACTATTATTGGTTTGTATCGTTTCATCAATAAATGCACAAAAAAATTCGAATTATCGTATTTTACGCGAAGGCAATAACAGCAATATCTACAATCGAAAGGTCATTTCCATTACCAATCAAATTCAATTGGATAGTTTAATTTTGGAATTAAATAAATCTGATTATAGTTATCGTAAACAGAAAGATACAGTTGATTTTAAAAAGAAATTTGTAATTGCTTATTTTGCTGGTAGCTCGAATAATGGAATTAAATTCGACCAGATAAAAATAGAAAAAGATATTTTAAATATTCATATTAAAGTTTTTTCATTCTCAGCAAATTGCCGAAATTCAAAGCTTTTGGTATCTCCGTTTTTATTAATTGAAGTTGATAAACAATTCTTAAACCTTTTTAATATCCTCGAAAAAACTGAATTCGTAGAATGTAATTAAAAAAATTAAAAACCTAATTAATATTATTTTATGAAAGTAATCGCAATCAATGGTAGTCCTAAAAAAGAAGGAAATACATTTCATGCATTGAGCATTGTTGGAAAAGAACTTATTGATAAAGGAATTGAATTTGAAATTCTACATATCGGAAATAAAATGATTCACGGTTGTTTGGCTTGTGGAAAATGTGCCATAAATCAGGATGAGAAATGTACCATAACCACCGATGATTTGAATTTATGGGTTCAAAAAATGAAGGAAGCTGATGGAATAATTCTTGGGTCGCCTGTGTATTACGCAGGTATTGCTGGAACAATGAAAAGTTTTTTAGATAGAGCTTTTTATGTTTCTGGAGCTAATGGAAACTTATTCCGTCAAAAAGTTGCCGCAGCTGTTGTTGCAGTGAGAAGGAGTGGTGGCTCAACCACTTTTGATGGTTTAAATCATTACCTAACTTATGGCGAATTGATTTTGGCAACTTCCAATTATTGGAATATTATCCACGGTCGTCTTCCAGGAGAAGTTGTCCAGGATCATGAAGGTGTTCAAATAATGCGGGTTTTGGGGAAAAATATTGCTTGGCTTTTAAAAATGAAAGAAGTTTCCAAAGATTTGGTTGAAGCTCCCCAAAAAGAAGTGAAAGAAATTACCAATTTTGTTCGATAGAAATAAAGTATTAATTTCGTAAAATCCAGTTTATCGGAATAAAAGATAAAATGATGAAATAAAACGAATAATCATGCAGAAAAACAAAGTTTTTTTCTTGTTCCTACTATTGCTTGTGAATTTCAACCTTTTTTCACAAAAGGAAATTTATGTTGGAATGACTTCAACAGAATTTAAAACAAAATTACCTGGTGTTTTGCCTGATGAATTAAAATTCAATGAGGACTTAACATTGAAAGAGTCTTTACATGGTATTGAAGGAAATTGGACATTCAATTTTAATAATTCCATTCTTAACAGTTCCAATTTTATTGGAAAAAATAGTATTTCTAATGAAACTGATTTTTATAATTGGATAAATTCTGCAAAAAGTATTATCGACGATTTCTCAAATGTTTACGGAAAGCCTATAGATAACAAACAAGGACACAATAAATTTATCGATCGGAACAGCAATGAATTTAAAAATAGAATTGGAAAAAGAGAAATATTCCATGAAGCAACTTGGGAAACCAAGTCGGTGATTATAAAAATAACCTGTGATTATCGATCTAATTATTTCGAAGAATTTAGAGAGAACATGCCAAATGGACCAGTTGAATGGTATTATTACAATTTTCAGATTCAGTACAGTTATATACCAGGAATTAAAGAACCACAACCTGATAAAATTGGCAAATTTTATCTTGGAATGAAGGTTAGCGATTTTGCTTTAGTTTTTCCAAAGTTGTTTCCAAATGGTATTGCCTTATCTGGACAGTGGGAACGAAAAGAAAAATTGTATGAACTTGATGGCAGTTGGAATTATGATTTTCTAAACGGGAAATTGGATTGGTATAGTTATGACAAATACTTGAATGAAATCAATGAATCCAATTTTACTAAAAGTTTAAATGCAGCAAAATCACTAATAAATGATTATACCAAAATATATGGAAAACCTGATACCACAATAATTGGGAATACGAATTTTGTAAATCCTCGCGAAAAACACCATTGGGGATATGATGTAATCGAAGCAAAATGGTATAATGCCAATGGAATGAAAATTAAAATCGAATTCACATTTATGGGCGGAAAAGGTGAGTATCACTTCTTAGTCAAAATTGAGCATTTTGGAAAAGATTATCAATATTTTGATTAATGCTTAAGAATTTATGATGCAAATTCAATATTTGGCCCTATTGCGAGGCATCAACGTTGGCGGAAAAAATATCATTAAAATGACCGACCTGAAAACTTGTTTTGAGGAAATTGGTCTTAATGAAGTTGTAACCTATATTCAAAGTGGGAATGTTCTATTTAAGTCAAAGGAAAATGATATTGTAAAACTAACTTATAAAATAGAAAAAGCCCTATCTCAAAAGTTCAATTATGAATCTAAGCTGGTTGTTATTTCCAGAAATCATTTAGAAGAAATTGTTAAAACTTCACCAAATGGTTTCGGTGAAGAGCATGATAATTACAAATACGATTTCGTTTTTTTGAAAGACCCGCTTACGCCAGAAGATGCCATGAAGCAAATAAAAATAAAAGAAGGTGTGGATCAAGTCAATACCGGAAATATGGTTTTGTATTTTTCCAGGTTAATTAGTTTGGCAAATCAAAGTCGGCTAAGTAGAATTATTCAGCTTCCAATGTATCAGAACATGACCATCCGCAATTGGAATACCACAACAAAATTATTATCCATGATGAAAGAATCATGAATCTTATTTACCTTTGAATAAAAAACAAGAAATATGATAGCAATCGGAAGGAAACATCAATACAACGACATTGAGCTAAATTTGAATTTTAAGGGAAGCGAATCCATTGCAATTGCAGTTCACGATCAGCGCGATTGGTTACTTACAAAACATAAATACACCAATTTTGCAGGTATTATGCGCTCGGGAGTTGGGATTCCTTATGATATAGCAACTTTGAGTGAATTTCCATTTGTTGATGATATTGCAAATACCATTTGCGACGCGTTTAAAAAGAATGGATTTCAAGCAAGTGCAATAAAGACAATTCATACAGAAACTCCAGAAACTGTTTTAGAAAACCTAAAAGGACTTGGCGCCTCAAAATTACTTTTGGTTTCATTAAACCAATGGTATTGCGATGTTTATAATAAAACTTGGATGTATTACAATGTTACCGCTCAATTAATGAATTCCAATGGTGAAATTATTGGTAAATCCACCATAGAGGACAAAGAAGCCATCGGAGGTAGTTTTTGGAATCCGGTGAGATTTGCCCGAAAAGCTGTTCCAGTATTTTTTAAGAGGAAATTTGAAGAATTGTTGAATGCCAAGGAAATTGTGGTTTTTAATCATTAGTTTAAAAAAAAATGAACTCCCAAGAAATCATTGAAAAACTGCAACTTAAATCTCATCCCGAAGGTGGTTATTACAAAGAAACCTATCGTTCGGAACAGAGAATTGAATTGCTTCCAGGTAAATCTCGAAATTTAAGTACTACCATTTATTATTTGCTGGAGAACGATAATAAATCGCATTTTCATAGAATAAAGTCAGATGAATTTTGGTTTTTCCACCAAGGAGAGGCAATGGAAATTGTTTTTCTTCAAGATCAGAAAATGAATGTGATTAATCTTGGCAACGATTTAAATAAAGGTGAAGTTCCTCAAGCATGGATTCCTGCAAATACCTGGTTTGCGGCGAGCGTTAAAGAAAGCAAAGGCTATTCTCTTGTCAGCTGCACCGTAGCTCCTGGTTTCGATTTTAATGATTTCGAACTTGCAAAAAAAGAACATCTTATTCAAGGATTTCCACAATTTGAAACGATCATTGAGAAATATTCTCATTAATATCTTTCTATGCGCAGGCATATTCGGGTGCCGATTTGCAACTCATGCGGGCGCGGATTTGCAATCCGTGCCAATTTATATGTTTTTTGCGCGGATTACAAATCCACGCGAGCTTTATTTTGAAAAATTCATTTACTTAAAATGAAGATTTCCAAGTCTTACAATAAAAAGACCTGTTATTCGTTAAAAAAACTTTAATTTTAATTGTAACTATATTTTGACACCCTTCGTCTTAGTTGCGAATTTTATCTAATTTTAAATTTATGAAGAAGTTTATTATCTCTGCATTCATTTTTTTTATAGCAATTGGAGCTTTTGCTCAAGGTGAAATACAAGTTACAGGTCAAATTAAGGATAACCTAACCAAAAATTCATTAGAGTTTTGTAATATCGCCGTTCTCAATCCAAAAGATAGTTTGCTGACTGCTGGTGTTACCAATAATAAAGGATTTTTTACCATTCCTTTATATCCTGGTTATTATCGTTTTGTGTTTAGTTTTATTGGCTATAAATCGGATACAACTGAATTGATGGTTATATCCCAAAACAAATTTATTGGAGTTCATAAATTAGAACCTAATGTGAATGCTTTAAAAGAATTTTCTATAACAGAAAGTTCAAAGGAAAATAAACTGGATAGAGATGTTCAGGTCGTCACAGAAAAAATGAAATCAGGAACTTCAAGCGCCAAAGAAGTTTTGGATAAAGTGAATGGAGTTGATTTCGACAGATATAATAATTCAATTAAGGTTGACAATGATTCGAAAGTAATCATTTTGGTTGATGGTATTCAAAAAGATCAGGAATATATTAAAAATCTTTCTCCAGATCGATTGAAAAAAGTTGAGGTAATTCGCGATCCAGGCGGAAGATATGCATTAGAAGGTTATTCAGCCGTTATAAATATTATTTTAAAAAAGGATTATCAGGGAACAGAAATATTTCTAAGCGAGAGAGCTATGGCCGATCCTGACGCATCAAAAAATGAATATATCCCAGTTCAAAACACCATTTCAGGAACCATTAATTATGTTTACAATAAAGTAAATGTTTATGCAAAATATGACAATGCCTATAGTAGCTTCAATTTTAATTCAAGCAATAATAAAGAATATAATAATGGATTAATGATTGACAGAAGTTCTCCGTTTGGAGATCCAATCAATACAAAAGTGAAGCAACAATACAATAATTATACATTGGGAGCGGATTATTATATCAATCCAAAGCATACCATAAGTTTCGAAAGTAATTTATCTATGCAACCAAAGAATAAAAACACTTACAGCGATATTTATCATGTTGTATACAGTTTAAACGATACTGTTTTAGATACCTTCACTTCTGAATCTTCTAATTCAACAAACAATACCAATTCCTACAATTCATTATTCTATGAAGGGAAATTGGATGAGAATAACGTTATTAATTCGAATTTTACTTTCTCCAATTATGACAATAATTATGTTAATCAATATAAAGAAAGGACCACTTTCAATAGGAATGAATCAGGAAAAGATGTTAAGAATTCCACAAAATTCTATTTAGAATTTACCCATACTTTTAAAAACAAAACTTCATGGCAAATTGGCTATGGAAATACTTGGGAAGAATTAAATAGCAGCTTTTCGTCTGATACAGTGAGTCATTTCAAATATACCGATACACGTCACAAACTTTACACTTATTATTCATGGCAAATTGCAAAGAAACTTAGTGTGAAATTTGGTGGAGCAGGAGAGACAAGTGCGCCAAATTCGGATGGCTATAAAAAATCGTATACCATTTTTCAACCCTATGCGGATATTAAATTTGATGCATCTAAGAATTTGAATTTAAAAGCAAAATTCAGAGCAAGCAGCAATTACCCAAATATCAGCCAGACAAATCCTTATACAAGTATTATTGATGTTCAAACAGTTAGAACTGGGAATCCAAAACTTAGTCCAGAAGTTACCAATAAAGTTTCATTGCAAGCAACCATATTGCAAGGATTGTTAACAATTGAACCTTATTATCATTTCTCAAATAATACCATCACAGAAATTGGCACATTGCGACCAGACAGCATTTTTGAATATACTTATAGCAATGCTGGAAATTACAAAAACTATGGAGTTCAAGCTGCTGTTACTGTCCCTTTTGGAAAGAGTTTATTTCTTCAATCAAATGTGGATATTTTTAATAGCAGTATTCAATATGCTGGTAAAACCAATAGTATCAATGACTGGTCGATGAGCAGCCAATTAATCTACCAAAACCAGAAGCACAAAACAATGGCAGGCCTTCAGTATCAGAATAATTTGAGAAAATATATTTCTGCGCAAGGATACAGCAAAGGTGATAATGATTTTTGGATTCTTTTTGTGCAACAACCTTTCTTTAAAGAGAAATTGAGTGTAATGCTTTTGTATTTTACGCCAATTACCTGGGGAGTTGATTTCAACCAGGGCAGTTATATCAAAACCGACACTTATACAGAAGGAAGATGGTATAATATCGATTTATTAAAAAATATGGTAATGCTGGAAGTTTCTTACCGTTTCAATAAGGGAAAATCGGTAAATAAAAAAGAAAAGGAAGTTGAGCAAATAAAAGAAAAAACGAATAAAGGATTATTCTAGGATTAATACTCGTATTTTATTAAATTAGCTGTCGCGGAGAAAAATCCGTACATTCTAAATTATAATTTAATTTCAAAAATATGAGTAGCTATTTTAATTCATTGGCGCGCGATTGGGATAATAACCCAATTACAATTGAAAGAACCAAAGCGATTTCAGAAGAATTGCATAAAATAATTCCAGTAAAAAACAATCAAACGGCATTAGAATTTGGTGCTGGTACCGGTTCATTAAGTGTTGCCCTAAAAGATTTGTTTTCCGAGATCACATTGATGGATAGCTCCTCCGAAATGGTTGCTGTCACCAACGAAAAACTTTTCAATTTAAATATTCATCATTTACTTCCAATTTATTTTGATTTGGAAAAAGAAGAATATTCGGCCAAGACTTTTGATCTTGTTTTTACACAAATGTCGTTGCACCACGTTACAGATATTGAAAAAATGATTTCCAAGTTTTATCAATTAATCAATTCAGGAGGTAGTATTGCTATCGCAGATTTATACAAAGAGGA
The DNA here is from genome assembly GCA_013377115.1 of Bacteroidota bacterium. Taxonomy (GTDB): domain Bacteria; phylum Bacteroidota; class Bacteroidia; order Bacteroidales; family CG2-30-32-10; genus Cfx2-01. Next base: position 22,287 of record JACAAW010000047.1, read on the forward strand.
TGGAAGCTTCCATGAAGGCGAATTTAATGGCCATTTTGGTTTTGAACCTGAGGAATTATCAAAGATTATGGAAAAAGTCGGATTTAAGGAAATAAGTTATAAAAAATGTTTTGAAATAATAAAACCAGAAGGTCCAAATGCCGGAAAACCTTTTCCAGTGTTTTTGATGGTTGCTAAGAAATAGCCCAAATAAATAATTAAAACTATTGGTATCAGATTTTTAGTTATTTTATATATATTTGTTTGATTAAATTAAATCGTAAATTGTATGAAAAAAATAATTGCTTTTGCAATTTTAATGATAGCAATTAAGGTTTCCGCTCAAGTTTCGTTTATTGGATTTGATACTATTATTTGTTCAAGCCCTATGACAAATGTATACACTTACGTCAATTACATGATTGGCTCGCATGGTGGTGGGTATACTATTTATCAAAATGGTGTTCAGGTTTTTGATAAACAAAATTATGATGCTTCATTAGTTTGTAACGATTTAATTTTTATTAATGACAATATCGGTTTCATTGTGGAATGTAATGCCCTTAGTATGAATCGAACCGTTTATAAATCTTCCGACTCCGGTCAAAATTGGACATATTGCGGAAGTGGCGCACCATATTATCTAGGATTATATATTCTAAATGAAAATTACGGATATCTTCTAACAACTGTAAATAGTATAGTTATGCTTACCAAGGTTTCAGATATAGAACCTCCGGTAAATCTTATATTTGACGACTCGTTAACTGCTGAAATTTATAAACACGATACAATTAATGGTGTATTACTATGTAATATTGACACTTTAAAAATGTCTTCATTGAAAAGCAATTTAGATACTTTAAATTATTATATTATTATTAATTCAATTCCTGCAGGAATAACAGAAATTGGAATTGACAATCCGGTTTTTAAAATCTTTCCTAATCCAACATCAGAATACTTTAGTTTTATGAAAAAACCAGAAGGTATTATTTCTGTAGATTTGTTCGGAATAAATGGTCAACTTGTAAAACATTTTTCAATAAATGATGCAAATAATAATTATTTTGGCACTGAAGAGTTGTTAAATGGTTTTTATTTTGTACGAGTTAATACCAAAAGTTCTACTATTAATTTGAAGTTGCAGATTAATCAATAATATTATTTCTTTGAATAATAATAATTCTTATTCATTTTTAAAACCAATAAAAAAAGCCAAATTAAATTTGGCTTTTTTAGTTTTCAAAATATTTTTTATTCGTGAACATCAATTACTTCACCAGTAATATATTTTCCAGAAGTAAGTTTGTCTTTTACTTCAGAAAATGCTTTCAAAGTGTAAGCAACATCTTCGAGTGTGTGCATTGCTGTTGGAATCAATCTAATGATGATAATCCCTTTTGGAATTACAGGATATGTAACAATTGAACAGAAAATATTATAGTTTTCTCTTAAATCATAAGTTAAATTGGTTGCTTCGGAAACATCACCTGATAAAATAACTGGAGTAACTGGTGATTCAGTATTTCCTAAATTAAAACCATTGGCTTTTAAACCACCTTGTAATGCGTGAACAATTTCCCAAAGTTTGTCTTTTAATTGAGGTTGAGTTTGAATTAGTTCTAAACGTTTCAATGCACCTATAACCAAAGGCATTGGCAATGATTTTGCAAATATTTGGGAACGCATTGTATAATGCAAGTGAGTAATAATAAATTGTTTACTTGCTACAAATGCCCCAATGCTTGCCATTGATTTTGCGAATGTTCCGAAATAAACATCAACACCATCCATGCAATCTTGTTCTTCGCTTGTTCCAGCACCAGTTTTTCCCATGGTTCCGAATCCATGTGC
>JACAAW010000048.1 GCA_013377115.1 Bacteroidota bacterium
ACTATTCACTTTGGAATATTCCCTTATTATTTTCTGGATGACGTTTACGTTTACCGTTGCGATGACAAAGTACCTGCCAATGCAGGTAATAACCTAACAATGTGCAAAGGAGATAGTGTACAAATTGGCACTTCACCAAAAAGTGAATATACTTACCTTTGGCAACCTGCCACAGGCTTAAGCAATGCAAATATTGCTAACCCAAAAGCCAGCCCAAATGCAACAACAACTTATGTTTTGCAACAAACGGATTTTATGAATGAAATTACTTATGACAGTATTAACATTACAGTAATAAATTGTGATTCTATAAATCCAATAAACCCTAAACCAAACGAATTAAAAATAATTAATGCCTTTACTCCTAATAATGATGGTGTAAATGATGTATTTAATATTAAAGGAAACCATATAAAAGAAATACATGCCAAAGTTTTTAACCGTTGGGGTCAGGAGCTTTATTCTTGGAACGAATTAACTGGAGGTTGGAATGGAAAATACAAAGGAAAAGAAGTTTCTGCTGGTACTTATTTTTATGTGGTAGCAGTGGTTTATGAGGATGGCAAAACTGAGGAACGGCGTGGGGTGGTAACTTTGGTGAGGTAGGGTTGGTTACACTTCGACTGCGCTCAATGTAAAATTTGAAAATTTGATGATTGGTGCTTCGACAGGCTCAGCAACCAGCTCAGGAACCCGCGGCGTATTGAATTTGAAGATGTCCGGTGGTTGAGCGGAGTCGAAACTACCGTTGATATTTTATTGGTGAGATCTGCAAGACAAGTCTAGCCCTCAAAGGGTTCAAAACCCTTTGAGGGCTTTGTATTAATTCTTTTGGAACAATCCCGAAGGGATTGAACGTTAATAAAAAACTCAAAACCAACATCCACACAACCCCGTAGCGGGTTGAACTTTTTATCCCTTGGTCAAGGAGTTTGTCAAATTAAATGATTCCTTCTTTCAGAATATCATGCAAATGCACTATTCCCAAATATTTTTCATTTTCCGTTACCAGCAATTGCGTGATATTATTTTGTCTCATAATATTTAAGGCATCAATGGCTAACGTTTCTTTTTCAATCGTCTTAGGATTTTTTGAGAGAATATCTGCTGCCGTTAAATTTTCAATTAAATTATTTTTCTGGAGCATTCTTCGCAAATCACCATCGGTTATAACCCCTAACAATGATTCACCTTCGCAAACTGCTGTGGCTCCTAATCTTTTCGAAGAAATTTCTAAAATAACAGTTTTAATATTATCGGTTGGCTTTACAACTGGTGCATCGTTATTCGAAAAAATATCTCCAACTCTTAAGTATAATTTTTTTCCAATTGCACCTCCAGGATGGAATTTTGCAAAGTCGCTAATCGAAAATCCTTTGCATTCGAGCAAACAAATTGCCAATGCATCTCCCATTACCAATTGAGCCGTTGTGCTGGAAGTTGGTGCTAAATTATTGGGGCAAGCTTCTTTAGCAACGCTAGAATTAATGACATAATCAGCATTTTTTGCCAAAAAGGATTTTATATTTCCAACCAGAGCAATTAATATGCTGCCAAAAGCTTTTAGCATTGGAACCAACACTTTTATTTCTGGAGTATCGCCACTTTTCGAAATACAAATAATAATGTCATCTTTTTGTATGATTCCCAAATCTCCATGTATGGCATCTGCCGCATGCATAAATATGGCTGGAGTTCCGGTAGAATTTAAAGTTGCAACAATTTTATTTCCAATAATTGCGCTTTTCCCAATTCCTGTAACAATCACCCTTCCGGTTGACTTAAGGATTAATTCCACGCATTTAACAAAACTATCATCAACAAAAGTTTTTAATTCTGCGATTGCTTTTGCTTCCTCCGAAATCGTAGAAACGGCAATTTGTTTAATTTCTTCGCTTGTTTTCAACTGAATAATTTGGGTTTAAATGCAATTAATTGCAAATTTAAAATAAATTAGATAAAAAAACTTTTTAATTTAAATTATTGATGATTTGCAAGATAATATTCCTCGCTATTCAAGAAAATTTAATATTGTCAATCCCAGGATTAATATTGTAAAAATCACATGAAAATAAATGACAAAAAATAATCTCAAATAATTGTTAGTTCATTAAAATCATTTGCCTCATTTAATTGGGGCAATCTGGGTTGAAACTCTTCATTTTTGCGAAGCAAAAAAGTGCGCTGGCATGTCAAAATGGCGAGGAAGGGTTAGTGTGAATTAAATTTTTTGTAAAAATCTTGCAAAGCAGATAGTTTTTCAGCGTAATGTCACTTTGCTAAGATTTTAAAAAAATTTAAGAGAGGGTTGAAGCATCATTTTGTAAAAGACTTTTTGTTTACTTTTTGGTCTCAAAAAGTAAAAGAATTTTTCACGTATTCATTTTTTTTAAATTTCTCCTCCCTCACTATCTCCTAATAAATTTATCATTGTCATTCCGAACGAAGTGAGGAATCTCATTCGTGCAATTTTTATTAGAGATAATACCAAATATGGTTTCTTTTTAGATTGAAAAGAATTTTCTCGTTTGAGATTTCTCATTACTTCGCCAAATGGCGAATCCATTCGAAATGACAGAGGTTTAGTTTATCGATGGGAGCAGCGAGTGGGAGTTCGGTACCCCGAACTCCCACTCGCTCCCTATAAATTAATATTGTTGTCATTCCGATCCGCTGATTGGCGGAAAGGAATCTCATTCGTGTAATTTTTTTTAGTATAAGGTTATTCGTTTCCAAATCAAAACCTCCTCAAAAATGAAAATTTTTTGCTAATGCAAAAATTGATTTAACTTTGCGAATAAATAATATTTCAAATGTTGGAACAATCCCAATCAATAATTTTAGTAAAAGATCTCCGAAAAAAATACAAAGGTGCTGAAGAAGAGGCCTTGAAAGGGATTGATTTGGTTGTGCGCAGAGGTGAATTGTTTGGATTGATAGGTCCAAATTCTGCAGGAAAAACAACTTTAATTTCAATTCTTTGTGGACTTCTAAAATATGATGAAGGTATGGTTGAAATTGATGGAATCAATATGAAATTTGATTACAAAAAAATTAAAGGAAAAATTGGCCTTATTCCACAAGAAATAGCTTTGCATTCTTCATTAACGGTAAAAGAAAATTTGAACTATTTTGGCAGTTTACAAGGAATAACAGGAAAAGATTTAGAAAATAGGGTCGAAGACTGCCTTACAATTCTTCAACTTCACCAGCATTCGAATAAAAAAATCAGTAAATGTTCCGGAGGTATTAAAAGAAGAACGAATTTAATGGCGGGATTAATTCATAATCCTTCCATCGTTTTTTTAGATGAACCAACCTTGGGAGTGGACGTTCAGTCTAGAAATTTAATTTTCGAATATTTACAGGACTTAAATAAATTGGGTGTAACTATTGTTTATACCACACATTATATGCGCGAAGTGGAGAGTTTATGTTCCAGAGTTGCCATTATCGACGATGGTCATAGAATTGTTGAAGGAACACCAAAAGAACTAATTGATGCCAATATTGGTTGCTTCGATTTAACGCAGGTTTTTATTAAATTAACTGGAAAAGAAATAAGGGATTAAGCTCATGAAAAAGTTATTTGCCGAAATGCGAAAAGAGTTTTTGGTGCTCATCCGAGACATACCAGGCTTAACCATTTTGTTTTTGATGCCAATGTTCCTTATTCTGGTTGTTACTTTAACTCAGGAAAATGCCTTCAAAAAAGTAAACGAATCAAAAATTACCATTCTTTGGAATGATAACGACACATCGCTATATGGCGAAACTATTGAAAAGGGATTGGTGGAATCGGGTTTTTTTGAAGTGATAAAAGTAATAAATAATAAAAAAATCAGCGATTCAGAAGTGCATGAAAAAATTTCAAAAGGTGAATTTCAAATTGGTGTTATTATCCCTGCTAATGCCGCAGAAATTTCAAAGAAGAGAGCCGAAGACCTGATAAAAAGTTCCGAAAAGAAAAATGGAATTGCTAAAATAAATGATAATTCGGAGATAAAAATTTTAGTAGATCCAACCGTAAGAGATTCCTATAAAAATTCTGTAGTCAGCTCAATAAAAAGGCTCATTCAGGCAGCGGAATTTAAAATTCTAATTGATAGATTTATTCAGGTAATGAATCTCGAGGTAAACAACCAATTTGATAAAAAAATGAAATCTTTTGGCGAAAAAGATTTTAGTGTTGATTTAAAAGGATTTGCTTATAAAGATGAAGTTAATAAGCAAATTGCAAAAAAAATGAAAGCTTTTTCTGATGAAAAGGTGGTGATAAAAATTCCGGAATTTCCATGGAACGATAAAAATCTGATAAAGATAAAAGAAGAAATAGCTCAAAAGGCCGAATCGGTTATTAAACCAAGCATTGTTCAAAATAATGTTCCTGCATTCACCTTGTTTGCAATGTTTTTTATTGTAATTCCATTATCTGGAAGTTTAATTTCCGAAAGAAACGAAGGTGTTTACAACCGATTGAGAACATTGCCAGTTTCCTATTTCACGCTTGTTTTTGGAAAAGTTGTTGTTTATACCTTCGTATGTATTATCCAATTTGTGCTGATGCTTTGCGTTGGATTGTTTATTTTGCCAATCTTTTTTGGATTTCCTGCCCTTGAGTTGGGCTCAAATTATTTTGCACTTATTCTTGCAACTGTTGCTTCCGCTCTCGCTGCTATTGGATTTGGATTATTGGTTGGAACTTTTTCTAAAACGCATAATCAAGGCGCCATGTTTGGCTCGGTGATGGTGGTGATTTTAGGAATAATGGGTGGAATTTTCCTTCCAATATACTTGATGCCAGAATCATTCCGACATATTAGCATGTTGTCGCCAGTGAGATGGGGCATCGATAGTTTTTTAAATATTTTTGTCAGAGCTGCTGATGTTAAGGTTGTTCTTCCTGACATTCTGAGGCTTGTTGGCTTTTTTATTCTCGCCCTTTTTGTATCAATGATTACTTTTCTTAAAAGAAATTAAAAAAAGTATTAATTTTACAGTTTCTAAATAGAAATTATTCTAGAAAATTAAATGTTGATATGAAAGAAAAAGACGCTATTGTTGATTTTAATGACCACCAAGTTGTTTTGTACACCGAAAAAGAAGACGATTCTTTAGGTCCTGTACAAACTGGCTCTTATATTTCTAAAAATTATTTAGATGATTATCGGTTGAAACACAAAAACTTAGATGATTCATTGCTGGTTAAGTTGCAAAATAATGAAATTAGTCCAATTTACTATTTCATGACCATGGAAGACTTAACCATTTCTGAATTGGCAGGAAGGGTTGGAATTGCTTCGTTTAAAGTAAAAAGCCATCTTAAACCAGAAGGTTTTCTGAAAATGCGTGTAGGAACTTTAAAAAAATACGCAGAGGTTTTTAATGTGCCATTAGCCAATATGTTACAGATAATTACTACTCGTCAAGATAATAAATGGAGGGTGCATCACGACGAGAAATCAACCGAAAATTTTATTGAACAAATAAAAACGGGAAATCCTCTGATTGTAATTACTCAAATTGAAAGAAAATAATATAGATGAGCGATATTCAATTTAATCATAAAATGGCGGCCCATTGTGAGTCGGGAACCGTTACAGCCTTATTAAATCATGGAGGATTCGAAATTACCGAACCTATGGTTTTTGGTATGGCTAGTGGAATATTTTTCGCCTATTTTCATAAAATGTCAAATTTTACATTTCCAACTTTTGTAGTTCGAAATAAACCTGGTCAAATGCGGACCAACATTGAAAAAAGAACCGGAGCAAAATTTAAAACCGCCTCATATAAAGATCCAATTAAAGCTGAAAAAGCCTTAGATGATTTACTTGAACAAAATATTCCTGTTGCAGTACAAGTTGATTTCTTTTATATGGATTATTTACCAGCGTGGTTTAGAGTTCATAATAATGTTCATTTTATCACCATTGTTGGCAAAAAAGATTCAAAATATCTTGTGAGTGATTGTTATTTTCCAAAAATTGCTGAGATTGATGCAGAATCTTTAAGAAAAGGCAGAAGTGCTGGTGGCGAAATGGCTCCAAATGGTTTCTTGTTTTACTTGAAATCGATTCCAAAAAAAGAAGATATCAATTTTGAAAAAGAAATTAAAAAAGGAATTAAAAGAGCTGGTTATTATATGCTCAAAATTCCAATACCTTTTTTAGGAATAAAAGGAATATTAAAATTTGCTGATAAAATTGAAGAATGGCCTAAATTTGCCCGAGATACGGAGCATTTATCTCATGAAATCATGAAAATAAATGTACTTTTGGAGGATCAGGGTACAGGAGGTGCTGGATTTAGATTTATGTATGCCACATTTTTACGTCAGGCATCTGAATTGTTAAATGATGCGAAACTCTTAGAAATGTCAAAAAAAATGATGGAGATTGGTGATGGATGGAGAAGTATATCTGTTTTTGCCGCCAGAATTGGGAAAAATAGAGATTTGGGCCCTGAGCGATTAAAAGAACTTAGCGAAATGATTAGGGAACGCGCACAGGTTGAAAAAGTTTTTTTTACAGAACTTTATCAATTAGTTAAATAATTATTAATAAAAAGTTAGTATAAAATGACTGAATTTGCTGCTGATGATTTAAAACTTGAAATAAAGAATTTGATTATCGATACGTTAAAAATTACGGAATTAAGTGTTGAAGACATTGCTGATGATGCGCCTTTGTTTGGTGGCGGAAACGGAATTGGATTAGATTCAATCGATTCAATCGAATTGATAATGGCTTTGCAACGTAAATATAATGTTAGAATCGATGATCAAAATTTAGCACGTTTTATTTTAGAATCTGTTAATACCATTTCTGACTTTATTATTAAAGAGAAAGCAAAATAAGTTTTGTCTAAATCAACTTAATGAGCACTAATCATTTTAAATGAAAAATGCATATTTACTGATTGGCATTCGGTTTTCAGTATTTTACAAATTACTATCTCGAAACAAAATTTCTTTTAAACCAAAGTATTTATTAAGGTTTCTGCTTATTTTCAATGAAAGTATCTGGAATACTTTTTTTGCCTGGATTGAAAAAAAAAGATATCAAAAAAAACTGGAGAATCATCCAGTTCCTACGAACCCGGTTTTTGTTGTTGGTCATTGGAGAACTGGGAGCACATTTCTTCATCAACTTCTAAGTTTAGACGATCAATATTTAACTACCTCTTTATTTCAAGTAGCGAAACCTGATAGTTTTGTTTCTTCTCGAAGATATTATAAACCAATAATGTCATTGTTTTTAGGCGGTAGTCGTCCTTTCGACCAAGTAAAAACTGGTTTTGATGAACCTCAGGAAGATGAATTCGCCATGTTTCGGTTAACTTCATTTTCTCCATTAGAAGGATTGATATTTCCGCAATCTCAAAATTATTTTCTTGAAAATTATCCTGATTTATTGCCTTCTGCAGAGAATATTCCAACTTGGGAAAACGAATTAAAACTGTTTTATAAAAAATTGACTTATTTCGATCCAAATAAAATGGTATTAATAAAAAATCCATTCCATTCGATGCGAATTCCAACATTAAAAAGGTTATTTCCTGATGCGAAATTCATTCATATTTACCGTCATCCAATCGATGTTGTGCCTTCCACAATAAAAATGTGGACAACAGTTGGGTCGCAGAATTTATTAAAAGGAAAATTGATGCCCCTAAATTTTTCAGAAGTAACCAATTATTTGCTGAAAATGGAAAATAAAATTGTTAACGACTTCTCGAATTTTCTTGATAATGACCATTGTGAAATAAAATATGAGGATTTAGAAAAGGATCCTGTTGCGGAAATTCGAATTGCATATAATAAATTAGGGCTGGAATTAAATTCAATTACTATTTCAAAAATAAATGGATTTTTAAAAGAAATTGGAGAGTTTAAAAAGAACAAACATCATTTAAATCAAGAAGAAGCCGATTGTATAAGCAAAGCAATATCTGAAGGGTTTTTTAGTGAGCGTTACTTAACTAAAACAAGAATTTGAATAAAGGAATAAAAAAATTCCTATCTTTGAAAATTAACTTAATTTGTCCAACATAAATTAGTGATGCCTGATAATTATAATTTTGATGAAATAAGACCTTTTAAGGGTGAAGAAGTAAACCTAGCGATTAGAAGAATTACTTCGGAGGAAGTATTCTATAAGGTTTTAAAAAGCATTTTTCCTGAAAAAAATATTGATGATTATATTTTAGAATTAAATAGAATTACCACCACCTACGATTTTCAAATTGCATTAATGCATAAATTGATCAGAAGAATCATCGAAGTTTCTTCTGATGGACTTAGCTCAAGTGGCTTTGAAAATATTTCTCCCGATTCTTCTTATCTTTTTATTTCCAATCATCGGGATATCTTCTTGGATTCTGGAATTTTGCAGGTTTTATTGGTTGAACATGGTTTTGATACTACACAAATTACATTTGGAAACAATTTGATGGATGGTCAATTGATTACTGATGTTGGTAAAGTTAATAAAATGTTTACAGTTTTTAGAGAAGGAACAGGCCGTGAAATCTATGAAAACTCAAAACGTTTGTCAAGCTATATGCGTTATTGTGTTACAAAAGGAAAAGAATCTGTATGGATTGCACAAAGAAATGGTCGTACAAAAGATGGAGATGATAAAACACAAACTGGCTTATTGAAAATGCTTAATGTTAGCAATGAAGGTAGTTTTTATGAGGGCTTCAAAGAATTGCAAATTGTACCAGTTTCTGTTTCATATGAACTAGAACCTTGCGATATTCTTAAAACTCAAGAATTAAATTTGTCTCAAAACTATACGTATAAAAAAAGTGCTGGTGAAGATGTCAATAGCATTGTTAAAGGTGTTGTTGAACATAAAGGAAAGATTCATTTCGCAATTGGAAAACCGATTTCAAAATCTCTTGAAGAAATTGAACATGAGCCAAATCTTAATAAAAAGATTGAGTTGCTTGGTAATTCTATTGATGAGCAAATTTATCAAAATTACAAATTGTGGCCAACAAATTATGTTGCTTATGATTTGTTTCACAAAAAAGCCAAATACGATAATTACTACACAACGGAGGAAAAAGAAAAGTTCCTAGCTCATATTAATATGCGATTGGAAAATTCAAATGGAGACAGGGAAACCCTAAAACAAATGTTATTTAAAATGTATGCCAATCCTATTATAAATTTTCAAAATCTATAAATTATGAATAAAAGCAAATTGAATATTAAAATTATGTTTATCCTGCTTTTTTGTATTGCTGGATTTAGCGCTAATTCACAAAATGTTAGTGATGTGTTTACTTCCCCTGAAATCACATGGTATGGTTTAGATTTTTCAAATGCCAAAATGAAAGGGGCTGGTTTGGAGTCACCACAGTTTGTAAAAGACAATCTTTTTAAAATGTGGAATGATGCCATTCAAAAAGAAAAAAGTAAATTTAATTTACGCGGATTTTTAAAGAAAAAAATTGTTTTATATGACTTAGGCGTTGTGGAGTCAATTAATGGTAAAGTAAATCCTGAAAATTTAATTACCACAGGAGAAGTTTCATTAGATATTTCAATTTTAGGAAGCGTTGTTAAATCGTATAACTTGAATTCTGGTTCTGGTGTAGGATTGGTCTTTAATGTTGAAAGTTTTGATAAAATTGTTGGAAAAGCTTCCGTTTATGTAACTTTCTTCGATATTTCTTCCAAGAAAATTTTATTTACTGAAAGAATGGTTGGAAACGGTGGAGGTGCTGGAACCAAAAGTTTTTGGGTAAATGCTATGTTTCATATTTTCGAACAAATTGATAGAAAAAAATATGGTCCTTGGAAAAAAGAATTTGGTGCAATGACCGGAACTGCTTACAATTATCCAGATGCTGATATTAATAATAACTCTCAGCAAAAAATAGTAAAACAAGACAATGTAATTCAAAAAACTACGAATAATACTGAGGAAAATAAAGAAGTAAAAAATACTCCAGTAAAAACTGTTAAAGTAGATTATACTAAACTTTCCACTGAAGAGTTGAAAACACAATTAGATAAAGCACTTGCTACTGAAGACTATAAAAATGCAGCCTTAATTCAACAAGAATTGGATAACCGTTCAAAAGTTGATAAATATTCATCAATGCCAATTGAAGAATTAAATAAACAATTGAAGGTAGCATTGGAAAACGAAGAATATGAAAAAGCTGCTGCTATACAGGCCGAAATTGACAAAAGGAAATAAATTTTCTGAGTTTATTCAATAGTAAATTCGTAAATTTCACCTATGTAATCAGATTTTGGGAAAGGAATATTTTCTTGTTCATACGGACTTCCTGGCCAAAATTTTGTTGGATGAAATTCTTGAGTAATATTCATGAACATTTGATTGTTTGGAATCGAAGTAACAGTATTATTCATATATCCCACAACAAATAGTTTGTTTTTCTCAGGTCCAATTCTCCAAATAATTTCAGTTGGTCTCCATTCAATTTGGAAATAATAATAATTTGAACCAAAAACAACATCATCTGGCTGATAAGATTTTTCTGTAATTGCCCGATAATTTTTGTCCCATCTATGAGCTTCAATAATTTGATTGTTGTAAGAAATATCCTGGCATCCTGCAGCAAATTTTTCTCCATCCTGGCAAGCTAAATCCCAATTGGTGCATGCTACAGATATGTTTCCGTCGTTTGCTAAATGTTCATCCGCAAGTGTTAAATTCCATGAACGAATATTCATTTGGTCCGGCTTATCATAGTATTTTATTGGAGGAAAAGAATAGGAAGGACAATATGGAACCGTTTTTAAAATTTCAAAGTCAATTTCCGAATAATCAGATTGTTTAACCCTTTGGTCTTTTGATCCTCCATAATAATTTGCCATATAGCCTTCTTTATTGCAAATCCTTCTATTATTCCATTCTCCGCCACCTTGCGTAATTAGCCAGATAGCGTTGGTTAATCCATTCCAAACGTTGTCTTTATTCAGCAATTCTGTTAGTTTAGCTTTGATGGTGTATTTTCCGTAAGTAAAACCGTGCCTGCTCACAACTCCAACGTTTTGTTTTTCCCATTTGCCGAATTCTGTTTTAGGATTTTTTATTATGATTTTATGTTGCACCATATCCGAAAAAACCGTGGCACAAGGAGTTTTGCTAACTGTTGGAAGAAATGGAATAAGTTCTTCTTTTGTATAAAAACTTTTATTCCAATTATAATCTACTTTTGAATAATTGTCGCCCAAAATATCTGAAATAACTGGAATATTATTCATTTTCATGCTGATATTGATGCTATGAATAAACTGCTCAAATGGTGCATTTTTGTATAAATTTGAATCCATTCCACAATTATCAGACGTGTATTTTTTATCATTGCTATTTGGAGAATTTGGATTAACATAAATCCCTGTTCCCAAATCTGGCTTGGCTATTACTTTTAGTTGGTGTGGAAATAATTGTGCATATGTGTTTTTCAGTTTCGTTCCCTTACCATATAGAAAATAGAAATACGGATTAATAAATTTTCCGCTATCCATTTTGCTGATGTCTTGTATGTATTCTGGAATAATGTTTTTCGAAATATTTTCTTCCGTGGTAACAACCAACAAAAAACTGTAATTTCCTACACGAGGATTTCTTTTCCACCTATCATTTTTTCCATCCGCACAATATCTTTTTTCATTCCTTGGATTTCCTTGAATGTTGAAAGAGTTGGAAATAGTATGACTTTCGCCATCGTTTGGAATTGTCTCTGTCGCAGAAAATTTCATGGTGGAGTCAATCCAACTGCCATAAAAATTCTCGTTCGAAAATTCATTTTCCTGAGTGCTATCTTTTAAATTGTATTCAGGAAATTTATAAGATTCATTTTGATAAAAAATTTTATAAAAGAACTTTTGAGGAGCATTGCCATTGTTTTTTAATTTGAAACTAAATTCAAACTTCCCGCTGCTAATTTGATTAATTGAAGGAATTGAAAATCCGCTCATGGCATTTTCATAATCCAAATAAATGAGTTTATCAATGTCTTTTTTATTAACAATTAAATTATTGGTGTCTTTTTTCCAGTTTGTAAGTGGATTAAATTCTGTTATAGCGAAAAAGGAACTCTCAATTTCCTTTTTTTCAATCTTACTTTTGCAACTAAATAGAAAAAGCAATGAGATTGTTACACCGAAAATATAAAGACCATTATTTTTATTAAAATTTAGGAACATATTGTTTCTTTATTTTGAAATATTGGGTGAATAAATTTCAATTGAATTTGGCAAAAAATTGACCACATTTTTCTTGTTTCGTTTTATTGTCAGAAGTGAACTGAAATTTTTATTGAAAAAGTTTCCGGAAAAAATTGTCAAGTCTTCATAATATTTTGGATTTTGGCTTTTTTTGAACCCTGTAAAATCAATGTTGGATTGAATGGCAAAAGTGGAATCGTTAAACTTTATTTCTTTTAAATTAAAGCGCCAGTCTCTATTATATCTTAAAAGTTCATCTTCTTTGTCATTATCATAATTCCCAACAATAAATGTATCTGAAGTTTTTAATGTGTCTAAACCGATAATTTTACCTTTTGGTGCTTTGTTAATGGTATAAAAGGATTCAAAAACTTTTGTTTTCTCATTGAAGAAGAAAATAGTATAATTATTTGTTTTTGATTTCTTTGTTGAATAAACACTTAAAAGGACGTCTTTGTTGAATTTTTTAAGGAATTTTCCTTTTACAATTTGCAATTCGTTTTTCGACGAATTCCATTCAGGGATATTTTTTGCTTCAAGATTGACCGATTGCCAACCTTTTAAGGTGTATTTGTAAACGAAATAGCTTCCGTTTTGGTCAATTTTAATGAGTTCCGAGCTATTATCACCATCAATATCTGCTGATATGTATTTATTAGATTCGTTAATATTTAAACCTGTAATTTGATTGGTGGAAAATTGCGAGATTTTTGAAAATTCAATAGTTTCTGATTCGTCTTTTGGGCAAAGCTGTTTAGGGTTATTTATTTTCAATAAAACCAATTGTTTTTTTGCTTTATCAATAAATAATAGTTCGTCTACAAAATCAGCATTAAAATCACCTATTAAAAGTTCATTGCTGTTTATGGATTGTTTTGGTATAATTGAATTCTTAATTGTTGATTTTGAAAATCTTTTTTCAGTTTCACAGAAATAATATATATTTAAGTCACCACTTGGATTTGCTAATAAAATGCTTTGGCTGTTATTTCTGTATTTCAAAAAGTTTCCAATAAAAACTTTGTCGTCAAATTTAAATTCGCCATGTTTTTGCCCATCATGATTTACTAAATATTTATCATTATTATTGCCAATATCAATGGCTTTAAAGAATAAAGACCGAAAAGGAGGGAGGTTGAATTTTGGTATGTAGGAATAAGGATCAATTGGGGTTTCAGATAAATAATTTCCTTTCTTAAATTCCTGTCCTATTACAACTGCAACATCATCCATTAAGATATTGCATTTGCTTTTATTCCATAAATAGATTTTGAAAATGCAATTATTATTTAGTTTAACCATTGAATCCAAAACACCAGTACTAGAAATTTTAAACCATTTTTCAGATTCTAAATTTTCACCAGCTACCGTGTTTCCATACCAAAAAATGGATTTTTTGTTTTCTTCAATACTAAAAACTAGGGTGAAATCAGGTTTTGATGATTTGTCCTTGATAAATATCCAAGAACTAAGGGAGAAATGTCTTGCATTTGAAAGATCAACTTGGTTTGCATTTATCTCCATGCCATAGCTATATCCTTCTCCAAATAATTTTAGGCTTCTTTTTCCAGAATGAGCTGTTTTTTCGTAAATGATATCCTTGTTATCAATTTTTTCGAAATCAAAAAAGTAATAATTCGAATTTGAAGGGAGAAAAGAACTACCGGAAGTGTCAATTGAACTGGAAAAATCAATTTTCGCAGTTTTTTTAAAGCGTGTTTTAATTATTGGAATTAAGACATAGGCTCCAGCAAAAATAAGAATTAGAAGGATTATTATGGATTTTATTTTAATCCGCATTTTAAAAAAAATTAGGTGTAGCGTTAAAATATTTTAAAGTGTAAAAATATTAAAAATTGTCTGACCAACTTTGTTTTTTTGGAATAAAAAAGGCTACCATTTATTGGTAGCCTTTAGAATCAATTTGCTTCTTTTACATTACTTGAATTTCCTTGCTGACCTTCGAAATTAATTCTTCTTTTTTAGGAAGAACTATTTTTAATAAACCATTTTCATATTGAGCGTTTATATCATCTGTATTTACCGTTTTTGGCAAAGTGAAAGACCTTGAAAATGAGCAGTACGAAAATTCTTTCCTTGAATAAGTTGAATCTTCATCTGTTTTTTTACATTCCTTTTCTGAGCTAATGGTCAAAAGATTGTTTTCAAGCGAAATTTTAAAATCTTCTTTTTGCAATCCAGGAACTGCAAGTTCCAATTCAAAGGATTCTTTCTTGTCAATAATGTTTGTTGCTGGCATATGTCCGCAGTTTTTTTCTAATTCTCCAAATTCTCTTTCAAAGAAATTGTCAAATAAATTAAAGTAGTTTGGTTGGTTGTTAAATCTGATTAGTTTCATTTTATTTTCTCCTATTATTAGGTTAATAATTTTATTTTTACGGTTTCGGTTTTTCAAATTTTATACCAACGAAAAAAATGATTATTTTTGCAATAAAAACAAGTCAAAATGACATAATTTGAATTTTTAAGCATGACATAATGACGCATTTCGAATATGAAATTTTGGTTTAATTCTTGTAAAAGGGTTGCAATTATTATTTTTTCAAGCAATTTTTTATAATCCACGACTTTTGGTGGCTGAGCTTGTCGAAGTGTAGCCCAAATAATTGTAATGATTGATTTTGATAGTCTATGATGTTATAAACAAAAACGAAATAAATGAAAACAATCCTGAAAAGAAGTTGTTACCTTACCGTCTTTATCCTGTTTTTTTTTAGCTTGCTAAATTGTAATTCAAAAGGAAGTAATACAACAACAAATAATCCTAAAAAAGTGAAGGCAACCAACAATATTCAGAAATTAATAGATTCACTTAAACTTGATAAAAACAAAATTGTGATTTATATTGATAAATCTGATTTGAAACTTAGTTTGAAAATTGATACCATCATTCTAAAATCTTATGATGTTGTTCTTGGTGGTAATCAAGTTGATGATAAAAGACAAGAAGGCGATGGTTGCACTCCTGAAGGAAAATTCAAGGTTCGTGCAATGTATCCCCATAAAAGCTGGTCGAAATTTATTTGGATTGATTATCCAACAAAAGATTCAGAAAAAAAGTTTAATGCTTCCAAAAAAACTGGAGAAATTCCAAAAGATGCAACTATTGGTGGACAAATTGGAATCCATGGTGTTCCAGAAGGTTGCGATTACCTGATCGATAAGAAACAACATTGGACTTTAGGCTGTATTTCTTTGAAAAACGAAAATATTAATGAGGTTTATAAATGGGTGAAAGTAGGAACAAAAATTACTATTGTAAAATAGGAACGCACTTATCCATATTATGACATTTTAAAATAATTTTGCTAATTTAGCAATCTAATTTTAAAAATCATAATATGAAAACACTAAACAAAATTGAAAACACAATAATAGGAAAAATATTAATCGTTGTAATCCCAAATATTATGGCTTATGTGGGGTACATATCAATAAAAGAAACGACAATGGAAACATTTATAATGCAACACAAAATATTTATAGTTGTTATACTCTTGACAATACATATAATCAGTCTTTTATGGTTATATGAAAACTTTAAGAATAAAATAAAGGCATTAAAAAAATACAGAGACTATGAAGCTATTAGGGTGGTTAATCAATATAATGCTAATTTTAATTTGATAAACGCACAAATCAAAGAATTATACAAAAAATGTTGTGGTTCTGTAACAAAAGAAACCGCAAGTCCAATTGATGAAAAAAACACAAAAGAAAATCAAAGGCTTCACGATTCCGCAGTAGATGAATATAATAAAGCATTTGAGGGTTGTGGATTGAAAGATTATGGCGTAAATGAATTAAGCACAATAAAGAAAATGCAATGAGTATAAACCTACTAAATAAGGATTTTGGCACTCAAGATAAATGTATCGCTTATCTTGAAAAACTACGTTGGGACAAAAAGCCCAAGTGTGTGTTTTGCGAATCAACCAATGTTAAGAAACGTCCAAAAACTATGCGTTGGCATTGCAATACTTGTAAGAAAGACTATAGTGTTATGGTAGGAACTATATTTGAGGGTACAAGGCTCGAACTTCCAACTTTTATACAAATAATGTTTCTAATGATAAATGCAAAAATGGGAATTAGCGCATCAGAAATAGCAAGGAATACAGGCGTAAAATATCAAACTGCTTGGATGTGCTGTCATAAAATTCGGTGTGCAATGATAAACAATGAGTTAAGATTAGAAGGACTTGTTGAATTTGACGAAGCATATATTGGTGGCAAAAAACGAAAACCAAAAAAATCGGAGGAAAACAATGCAAATTTAGGTGGTGGTAGCGTAACCACAAAACGTGGTAGGGGCGCACCAAATAAAGTTCCGATTGTTGGAGTGGTTGAGAAAAAGGGTAAGGTTTACGTAAAAATTATAGAAAAGCTGACAAGTAGAAATCTGTTAGCGTTGCTAAAATCAAAAGTAAATACAGAAGAAAGTATTGTATTTACAGATGGATTTAAAGGCTATACTCACTTTGACGAAGTTGTTGAACATATTACCATAAAACATTCAGAATCATACGGTAAAGGAGTTAAGACAGTAAATACGATTGAGGGTTTTTGGTCTATTTTGAAAAACGGAATCAAAGGTAGCTATAGGGCAATAAGCAAAAAATATCTTCCTTTTTACCTTGCGGAATTTAGTTATAAATACAATAGTCGTCATTTACGGAAAGATGCACTTGCTGAAATGCTTAAAAACGCTGTAAAAGACGAAAGCTGTTTGTTAAATTATAAACCAAAGGGAAATCCGAAGGAAATCGTTTACAGACAAAAGAAACAAAAGAAAGTAGTGTCATAATATGGATAGGTACGAATAGGAATAACTCAGATATTATTATTAGGTTATTTTTAGTGCGATACTTTATTCTTTATTTACATTGAAATCCAAGCATCTGCAAGAAACATGTTAAAAAGATAAGTTGCCCATAAAATATTAAAGAAAACAATAATAAAAAATAAAATGCGATGAATTAAATGTGATTTGCTAAAAAGAATAAAAGCTAAAGAAACTGCAAACATCAAATAACCAAAATCAGAAAAATTCCAAGCTCCACTATAACTTACCATGCAAGTGAAAATCAAACTTGTAAATACTAAAATACCGAATATAAAAGATTTAATCTCAATTGAGAAATCTTTTAGTTTTGTAATTCCAGCATAAATTATTACGAAAAAGAAGGGGGTATTTACGATATACCTCGTGGTTCCATATAAATTCCCGCCCTTAAAAAGGAGAATGAAAAGAAACATTGCTACTACATATATTATTGATAGATTGAATAAATACTCTTTTTTATTGGATTTAGTTTTTTTATTGGTGAAAGTTTTCAATTTATTAAGGAATAAATAAATAAGATATAAAAGGGCTGGTGCTGCAATAAAGAACATTGTTGCGATACTATTTGAATAACCCTCTTCAGACCATTCAGAAACAGCTTTTGGTATCTGAAATTTATAATCCCAATACTTTTGAACCTCAATAAACTTAAATATTGAACCACTTCCATAAGCTAATTGAATTGTAGATGCGGCTAGGGTCCCCAAAATTAAAGGTGCGATTTTTTTAAAAAAATTATAAATAAATATTTTGATTTTTTTGTCCTCAAGAAATATTAATAATTCTGCGGCAAAAAATGTAGCAATCAGAATTATCGCCACAGAACGTGTCATTGCAGCAAGGAATATTCCAATACAATAAATCCAATATTTATCTTTCATAAATCCGTACATAGCAATGGTAATCATAATCATAAATAATGCTTCTGAATATGGAATATAGAATACAGCTGAACCAGGAAAGGTAAATAATATGGAAAAGAGAAATATCTTTTTCCACCTTTCCATATTTTGATCTTCAAATAAATATGATAAAACAAGGATTGAAATGACAAAAAATATTATGTTTAATAGCATAATGCCCCAAGCAGGCAGATGAGTAATCTTCCACAAAATTGGAAAGAGAGGAAAGCTTGCAAAAATTCTATCCCCTTTAATGTTAATGTCATACATATTATCTTTAATAATCATATATCCATCTGCATCCCAATGTCTCAATGTTGTATTGCTTATTTTTTGATAAGGAACTGCCGTTTTTGTGTGATTGATATCATTTGGAACATAGTTTAGAAATAAAGATTTAAAGACTTTATTATATAAATTTTGTTGTTGAATTAAATAATGTGTAGAGAAGAAAAGGATTACAAAAATTATAGAGCAAAATATTTTTAATTTATTAATACTAAGGTTTTTCATAAAAATTAACGTATAAAGTGGCGAAAAAAAATTCTGTTAAAAAATAAAACTCTAATTTTGGACAAAAATAGAGTTTTATTTTTTAACAGAAAACGATTCAATTAATTTATGATAAATAATAAGAGAATAATTGTAGTAATGCCTGCGTATAACGCTGAAAAAACCCTAGAGGCAACATTTAGGGAAATTCCATTTAATATTGTTGATGATGTTATTGTAGTTGATGATGCAAGTAAAGATAATACTTCGGAAATTGCTAAAAATATTGGAATAAAACATGTTATTAAACATGAAAATAATAAAGGATATGGTGGAAATCAAAAAACCTGCTATAATAAGGCTCTTGAACTTGGAGCCGATATTGTAATTATGGTACATCCTGACTACCAATACACCCCAAAACTAATTCCCTCAATGAGTCATTTGCTTGCAGAGGAATTATATCATGTTGTTTTAGGTTCTCGAATTTTAGGCAAAGGTGCTTTAAATGGTGGAATGCCACTTTATAAGTATTTTTTTAACAGAATGCTTACGTTTACTCAAAATTTAATCATAGGTCAAAAGTTATCGGAGTATCATTCTGGCTACAGAGCTTTCACAAAAGAGGTTTTACTTAAAATAAATTATAATGAAAACTCAGATGATTTTGTATTTGATAACCAAATGTTAGCCCAAATATTTTTCTCTGGTTATGAAATTGCTGAAATTACTTGTCCTACCAAATATTTTACTGACGCTTCATCAATTAATTTTAAACGAAGTGTAAAATATGGCATTGGTGTTTTAGCAACATCAATAAAATACCGACTTCAAAAAATGAAAATCATAAAATATGCTATTTTCACAAAAAAATAGGATATATTCAGCTATAAATAGGTAAAAGTTGGAACTAAAATTAGAATTGTGAAATAGGAATTATTTAATAAATCTTTGCTATTAGCTTATATGTTGATATTGTGTGAGATTTTTAAACTGTCATGTTCTTTTTGATTAATTTTCTTTAATTCTTTCAGATTATAAATAGCATCTAATATTAATTGTTTTTCTAAATCAATTTTGTTTCTTTTCGAATTTTCAACAACTCCATTTAACCATTCTTCATTATTTTTAATCTCTGAAATTTTTCCTAAAATCAAAAGATTGATATTTCTTTTCGGAATCTCTGAATTGGAAACAACTCTCATGAAAAGTTTAATATTATCTTCGAAGAGAAGGGTGTCATAGCGTAAATCTGCTGATAATCTGGGAGTCATAGCTGTTTCACAAATTAAAATAGTGTCATTTATTTGTAAAATACTTGATGATGGTATTATTTCAATTTTATGACCATTTATCTCATTTGCTTTTTTATAAAAAAGTAAATGAGGGTTATAGCCTTCCGAAACTATTGTAAGTTTTTTTTGCTGTGGAAATATATTATAAACGGAATTTATAAAATCACCATAAAAACATTCAGGATATATGGTTTCTTTTTTTGCTTGAATGGAGGTAGCCAAAATATTTTTCTTTGGGTTGATAAAAACAAGTGCACAAAAAAGGATAAAAATAATCTCTTTAATAATACTCTTTTTAATAAAATGTAATTTTTCTATTTCGATATAAACCTGTACTAACCCAATGCCTATTATCAAAGCAAAAAATGGAAATAATGGGGCATTGTACCAAGGTAATTTGGTGCGAGAAATAGTAATAATAATCAAGTAAAATAAAGCTTGAACAAATAGAAACAAGCTTATTTTTTTAAGGACAGTATTTCCTCGAACCAATATAAATATGAAAGAGATGGGAACAAAATAAATCCAATATTTATAATGTACATCTTTTAATAGATTAATATAAAACCAGATTGTACCAATATGTCCTTCATTAGTTTCATTAAAACGACCGGTAATTTCATTTTCAAATACTGCGCTAATATAACCGGGATTAATGGATTCTCGAATAAAATAATAGCAAATGGCAACGCAAAGACCTAATACCGGAATAATATAAAAATCTTTTGATTTTAAATTAGAAATGTATTTTTTATTTGTGAAAATAATAAGAAATAACCCTGGAAGTAACATACAACCTGCGATTCCTTTTGTCAATATTGCAAGGGCTAAAAATAATGCGAAAAGTACAAGATTTATTTTCTTACTATTTTCAAGGTACAAATAGAACTGTATCGCATAAAAGAACATCCACATTGACAGCATGGCATCAAAATCACCATTTCGTGCAACGTGATAATCTATAAATCCAACAGACGTTGCTAAAATTAAACCCGAGAGAATTCCGGCCCATAAAGAATTTAAATTCCTCTTACAAAACCAGAATGAGAAAATCATAATAGCAAGACAGGACAAAACTGAAGGTAACCTTAATGCGAATGTTGTTGGGCCAAATATTTTCATCGATAATGCCACCATCCATATAAAAAAAGGAGGTTTTGTACTCCACATATCTGGTTGGTTATCAAAATAGGTCACCATAAATTTGTGGTTTTTGAGCATTTCCATTGCATTGATTCCGTTGCGTGCTTCATCCCAAATACGTACACTTAAGTTTCCTAAGTGTAAAAAAAGAGGGTAACAACAAAGAATCAGAAAACCAGTAAAAATGAGAAGTAATAGAAAATTCTTAGATTTCATTTTTATGATCAGAGCTTTATTAATTTCTTATCAACTATTTTTTTGTCAACGATATAAAGTGGACGATTTTTTACTTGAAAAAAAATACGAATTAAGTATTCTCCAATAATGCCAATTGAAACTAATTGAGCTCCGCCAAATAGTACAATTACCGCGAGTAATCCTGTAAAGCCTGAAGGAACATCATGATAGAAATACTTTAAGATTAATGTAATTATTAAATAAATAATTGCTACCACCATAGAAAAAATACCTAATCTAGTTATGTACTTTACAGGTAAATCCGAAAAATTAAATATGCCATTATAGGCTAATCGCATTAACATTCCGATGCTATACTTAGTTTTTCCTAATTTCCTTTCACTTCTTTCGTATTCAATTCCAATTTGCTTAAATCCGACCCATGATCGCAGTCCTCTTACAAAACGACTTTCTTCTTTTAATTCATTTAGAATATCAACCACTCTACGACTCATAAGACAAAAATCTCCACTATCTAATTTAATATCAATATTTGCCTTTTGCTTTTGAATGCGATAAAACAATTTATAGGCAATACGTTTACCAATATGTTCTTTTCGCTTTTTTCGTATTGCATAAACTATTTCATATCCTTCATTTAGTTTAATTATAAAGTCGTTTATCAATTCGGGAGGGTCTTGTAAATCTCCATCAATTATCATTACGCCAATTTTCCCATTTGCATGAGCTAACCCAGCAGAAATAGCAATTTGATGACCAAAATTTCTGGAAAGAAATACGCATTGAAATCGCTCATCCAACATTGCCTGCTGAGCCATTAAAAAAGAAGTATCATCAGAGCTACCATCATCTATTAAAACCACCTCTATTGATTGGTTTGTAGAATTCATTAACTCCGTTAATCTTTCAATTAAAAACTGAAAAGAAGAACTCTCATTAAACAATGGTACAACGATTGAATAACTGAAATCCATTTTATTGATTTTATATATTTTACCGAAATTATTAGTAAATATTTATGAGAATTTTCCTTAATATATAAAATAAATATCAAGGAAATTAGGCAAATATAAATAAAAAAGTTCATTAGAGATAAAAAATAATTGTCTTCATTATGCGCAAATCTTATTCCTGTCTGCCCCAATTTTCAACCAAAATCACCGAAATATTTGATAATAAGGATAAAATTTCGTTTTTTTGTAAAAAATTAAAAAAGAGAATCATTTATGGAACGCATAAAAGTTAGTAAATTATTGAAATCCGTTGAATTTGGAATGGATGTTAATGTTAAAGGTTGGGTTAGAACAAAAAGAGGGAATAAAAATGTTGCATTTATTGCATTAAACGATGGTTCCATAATTCATAATATTCAAGTGGTTGTTGATGTTGAGAAATTTGATGAAGAAACATTAAAATTAATCACAACTGGTTCTTGTATTTCTGTTATTGGAGAATTGGTGGAGTCCATGGGTCAAGGACAATCCTGCGAAATTCAGGCGAAAGAAATTCAAGTTTATGGAACCGCCGATGCGGAAACCTATCCACTTCAAAAGAAAGGTCACACTTTAGAGTTTTTAAGGGAAATTGCACATTTACGTCCAAGAACCAATACTTTTGGAGCTGTTCTTCGTATTCGTCATGCAATGGCTTATGGAATTCACAAATATTTTAATGATAAGGGTTTTGTTTATTTGCATACTCCAATTATCACTGGTTCTGATGCCGAAGGCGCAGGAGCAATGTTTAGAGTTACCACATTAGATGCCGCAAATCCTCCAAAAAACACTGATGGAACCGTTAATTTCGTTGAAGATTTCTTTGGGAAATCAACCAACCTTACCGTTTCTGGACAATTAGAAGGCGAATTGGGAGCAATGGCATTGTCAGAAGTTTATACTTTTGGACCAACTTTTAGAGCTGAAAATTCTAATACACCACGTCACCTTGCTGAGTTCTGGATGATAGAACCAGAAATGGCTTTTTTCGAAATCACCGACAATATGGACTTGGCCGAAGATTTCTTGAAATATTTAATTTCTTATGCCCTCGAAAATTGTGCTGATGATTTAGAATTCTTAAATAAAATGTACGATAACGAACTCATCGAAAGATTAAAATTTGTTGTTGAAAATCCATTCGAACGTCTTCCTTATACAAAAGCAATTGATATTTTAGTGAATTCAGGACATAAATTTGAATTTCCAGTTAGCTGGGGAACCGATTTACAATCTGAACATGAACGTTATTTAGTGGAAAATCATTTTAAAAAGCCAGTAATTTTAACTGATTATCCTCGAGACATCAAAGCTTTTTATATGAAGCAAAATGAAGATGGAAAAACAGTTCGTGCAATGGATGTTTTATTTCCAAAAATCGGCGAAATTATCGGTGGCTCGCAGCGTGAAGAGGATTATGATAAACTACTTGCCAGAATTAAAGAAATGAACATTCACGAAGAGGATTTATGGTGGTATTTGGAAACAAGAAAATTTGGAACCGCTCCACATGCTGGATTTGGTCTTGGTTTCGAAAGATTAATTCTTTTTGTTTCTGGAATGAGTAATATCCGCGATGTTATTCCTTTCCCACGTACCCCAAAAAATGCTGAATTTTAATAAAAATTTTTTATCCTAATATACGGCAAAGATTTTATTAATTCAATATTGATTTCTTATTTTTTTCATCGTAACTTGCTGAAGAATTTATTTCAATAAATGAATTTTAACCAAAGTTTAAAAGAATGCTAAATCAAAGTTTACAGCAGCGACTTTTACAAAAACTATCTCCTCAACAGATTCAATTGATGAAGCTGTTGCAGATACCTGCAATTGCTCTTGAACAAAGGATTAAAGAGGAAATTGAAGAAAATCCTGCATTGGAAGAAGGTGCTGATGAAGAAGAAAATGAAAACAATGAATTTGATGATGATTTAGATGTTGAGCAAGATCCAAAAGACAG